>CALIMV010000140.1 GCA_938045275.1 uncultured Granulosicoccaceae bacterium | reverse complement strand
ACTGCGATTTAGTGTGGCAGAACCTGGCAAACCGGGTGGACTAAGTCACGAAGGTGAAGGGCGCGATGTGGTTGAAGCTTTGAGTGAACTGCCAGATCTTTGGGACGTGAACATTTCCGGCTGGTCGAGCGATAGCCGCAGCGCCCGGTTTTCTGAACAAGGTTTTCAACTGCCTTTCACTGACTTCGTTAAAACGCTAACAACAAAGCCTGTGGTGGGAGTGGGGCGATTTACATCCCCTGACACGATGGTGTCTCTTATTAAGCAGGGTAGGCTTGATTTAGTTGGGGCTGCGCGCCCATCGATTGCTGACCCTTTTTTACCCGCAAAAATCCGTGAAGGGCGTATTGACGACATTCGGGAATGCATTGGCTGTAATGTGTGCGTCAGCATGGATGCCTATGGACTTCCATTACGCTGCACGCAAAACCCGACAATATCGGAAGAATGGCGCCGAGGTTGGCATCCGGAAATGCCGGCAATATCGAAACAGCGTCGCAGCCATTTGATTATTGGCTCAGGTCCAGCAGGGCTGGAATGCGCGTCGACCTTACTTAAGGCCGGTCAGCACGTCACTGTCGCTGATCGTCGTGATGAATTTGGCGGACGTGTCAGTCGAGAATCACGATTGCCCGGTCTGGCCAGTTGGGCTCGCGTTCGTGATTATCGACTTTATCAACTTAACCAGAGTGCGGATGCGCAGCTATTTCTGTCAAGCCCGATGACGGCAACAGACATTGCTGACTTTGATGCTGATTCGGTTATATTGGCCACCGGTGCCAGCTGGCGTAAAGACGGGGTTGGTTCGAGCTGTTTCGAACCGCTTTTCGCTCCGGAAGAGGGTATTTACTCACCAGACAGCATTATGGACGGCGCTGTCGACAATGTAGCTCCTTCAACATTTGTAGTTTATGACGACGATCATTTTTATATGGCCAGCGTAATTGCAGAATACTTGCACAAGCTTGGTCATCGAGTCATTTACATTACGCCGCAACCACTGGTTGCAGCATGGACTGACAACACACTCGACCAGGAAAACATTGTTCAGCGCCTAAAAGACCTGAACGTGGACTTGCACGTCAATACCAAGCATGTTGCTTTGCGAAGCTTTCAGAATATGTTAACCGGAAATAATGTTGAGATTGTGGATCCTCACTTAGTGTTGGTGGGCGCCAGGGTACCGCACGATCAACTTTTTAACGAGATCAAAATCGACGGAAAAGTTGAATCGGTTCATCTGGCAGGCGATGCCGTATCGCCGGGCACCATTCAAAGCGCAGTCCTTTCAGGACACAGCTTGGCTCGAATGATTTTAATAGACGATCAGATCAGCCCTTTCAGGAGGGAACAGCTAAATTTGTCGGAAATGCCGTCTTAGGAATTGTGCATCCAAGATCAGTTGAGGCTAACGATAGGTAAGTTTACCTATCGTTGGTTAAGACAATTGGATGGTGTGCATGTTCTGTTGTGAGTTTGCCGACGTCTAGCTAAGTGATGCAAGTGTTTTAAATCCAGAGGCTATTCAACGACTAGCTATCCGACTTGCAACGCGAGTGCACCTGCCTATAAGTATAGGCGTCAAAAACTGCCTGCCCTTAACAGTGCTCTTCTTTCGACCAGAGATTGGCTCGAAAAGATTAACAGGAGCGTGTTTTAAGCAAATTCACAACAATTTTTCGATTTCTATGGTACCGAATTCATTTTAAGTTCAGGTTTTTACCTTGCCAGATAGTGAACCTTATATTGTCTGTGGGTTGTAATCGCGGTGCTAAACTTACCCGAGTTCAAACGGTGATAGAGCTGATTTGTCACCAACAAGCGAAAGTCCGGATTTACCAAACACATGTACGTGTAAATTATGACAATTCAAAAATTCTCGGCGTTTCTTCTCCTACTCTTCGTTGCCATTCCGGTTGCCATCCCAACTGTGCACGCAAGTACAGAATACGGTGCTGCTGCCTCTGACTGGATTGTCTACGATGATAATCCAGCCGGTGCATCTGTTAGCGATTTGGAAGCGCCATTGCTGGGTCGGTCAGTTGTTAAAACCAAGGGCGCTGGCAGGACAAACTCGTATTTGCTGGGTGCAGAAACCAGCGAAGAGGGCTGGAACAATCAAAGTGAGTTTTTACTTAGCTGGACACTGAAAAGCAGACAATTCACGCACCTGTTTGTGCGTGTCGAAACCACGCTGGGTTGGCGCTTCCTGCAATACAATTCGTTGCCAAAAGACAAATTGCTGAACGCCAACGGTCGTTACATTCATCATGGACTAGGTAAGCAATACAAAGACGGTAAGTGGCACACTTGGTCGCGTGACCTGGCCGCAGACCTTAAAGCAGGTGAGCCAGATAACGAACTACTAGCCGTTAACGGGATTATAGTTCGCGGAAACGTAGCCATTGGTGGCATTCAGTTGAATGCGACTAATCAAGCACCTCTTGCTGTGATTGATGGTGGTGACAGAGCCGTTGAAGTTAACACTGCTATTACCCTCGACAGCCAGAACAGCATCGATGCTGATGGGGCAATTTACTCCTACGTTTGGCGCGATTCACAAGGCAACACTATTAGCCAAGACACCACCTGGAAGGGCAGCGTAACCAGCTTGGGCAAGCAAAATTTTTCGCTTGAAGTAATTGACAATGAAGACCTTTCATCAGTTACGACAACGACTATTCAAGTTGTGGACTCAACCCAGGCAACAGTCTATTTCAATGGAGATGGCGGGTCGCTAGAAGGGTGGAGATTGTCTGACGTTACGCCCTCTGGGGCCGCAATCGAAAATATTGTTGACTCTGATGATCCTGAAAACAGGGCAGTTAAATTAACCAGCACAGGCACAGAGAATTCGTTTTTGTTGGGTCGCATAGAGCCGAGAAAAAGTTGGAACAACAGACACCAGACCACCTTTACCTGGAGAAGTCGCTCTGATACTAACTTTCGTCTCTATGTTCGAGTAAGCACACCAGAGGGCTGGCGATTTATCTGGTACGACACTCGTAACGAAAGCAAACTTGCCAACGCGAAAGGCACCTATATCCATCACGGACTGGGCGACGGTGTGCGAGACGGTCAATGGCAAACTTTCACACGAGATTTGCAAGCCGATCTTGCATTGGCACAGCCCGGCAATACGGTAACAGCAGTGCATGCGGTTGTTGTACGTGGCAGCGTCGTACTCGACGACATTGCCCTGATGGGTAAAAAGGGTGATGTTGAAGACCCTGATGTGCCGACACCAGGAACAGTTGCGGCACCGGTCATAACGATGCCGGCAAACAATGTTATCTATCAGGCTGATGCCAATATCGAGCTGCAATGGAAATCTGATAGTGCTGCGGTCGCATATGATTTCAGCACGATCAACGTTGCATCCAACTCAATCATTAACAGCAGCTCGTATAAAGCAAATTCCATCTGTGCTAACGGCATTTGCACATTAAGCAAAGCAAATGAGTTACCTGCAGGTATAGGCTATCAGCTACGGGTTCGTGCGACTAACAGCGAAGGGGTTTCTTCGTGGGCGACACGCGATTTCAGTATCGCAGAACCGGTCGTTGAGCCACCAACAGCTCCGGCTGCACCATCAATCATTCTGCCTGCCGACAACGCCGGTTTTCTTTCAAACGCATCAATTGAATTGCAATGGAAAGCGGCAGCGGATGCCAGCCTGTATGACTTCAGTCTGGTGAATACAACATCTAACGAAGAGATATATGCGGCGACATACGAACCTAGTGAGTTGTGTGACCAAAGCACCTGTAACATCATCAAGAAAAACGAATTGCCAGCCGGTGCGGGTTACCAGCTACGGCTCAGAGCGAGCAATAGTGCGGGTAGCTCTGATTGGTCGGTGCGAAATTTCAGTATTGTAGCGCCACCAGTAGAACCGCCTGTAGTAGAACCACCAGTAATAGATCCACCAAAACCTCCGGTAGTGGAACCACCTGTAGTAGAACCGCCAGAGCCACCAGTAGTTGAGCCACCAGTAGTAGAACCGCCAAAGCCGCCGGTAGTTGAGCCACCGGTTGTAGAACCGCCAAAGCCACCAGTTGCTCAGCCGCCGGTTGTACAACCGCCAGCACCGCCGGTCAGCCCTGATCCTGAACTGCCTGATACACCATTGCCAAAGGCGCCAGATGTGCCGGGTGAACCTATTGTCAGTCAACCAGCGCACAACGAAGTTTTCGAACCCGAATCGAATATCGCCGTGAAGTGGTTAGCAGACGTTAAGGCAAAATCTTATGACTTTGGTTTCTACGACCCACGTACCGAGGCAACCACATACGAGTCGGCGATTAGCCCAAGCGATATCTGTACTGAAACCGAATGTACATGGAACCATCAACTTGATGTGCCAACTGGCAAAGGGTACAAACTTCGACTGAGGGCCAGAAACGAAGAAGGCAATTCTAATTGGATTGAACGATCATTCAGTGTCGGCGAGGGCGACCCTGAGCCAGAGCCAGATATCAACGCGTCGTTCACCGTTTCAGCGTTGACTGGTCCTGCACCGCATAACGTTACTGTCGACGCATCGGCTTCCACAGATTCGGTGGGTATCACCAATTACCTTTGGAATTTCGGTGACGAAGAAACATTGAATGGCGCCGACTTGGTAACCGCTAATCATGTATATGAAAATCCGGGTGTTTACTCGATAATTCTGACCGTGTCGAATGCTGCAGGCGACACCGACAGCGAAATCATTATGGTTACCGTTGAGGAGGTTGTCGAACCGCCACCGCCACCACCACCTCCGCCGCCAGCAGGTGAGCTTACTGAAGCCGATGCTGCGAGATTGTTGGCACAAGCCACGTTTGGGGTGGATGAAAATTCAATTGCAGCGGTACTTGATGTTGGCATAGAGGGCTGGATTGATCGGCAATTGACGTTAACCAGTCCACCGCATCTTGACTATGTACTGGTCCATTCAAACGGCAGCAACAGAGATGCGCGGAATGAGATCTGGTGGAGCAGTGTTATCGATGGGGAAGATCAGTTACGCAGTCGAGTAGCATTCGCGCTCAGTCAACTCCTGGTTGTGTCTGACCAGGGAAAGACTCTGTCAAACGCTCAATACGGCATGACTAATTATTACGACATGTTGCGCGACAATGCTTTTGGTAACTACCGTGATTTGCTCAGAGATGTAACGCTAAACCCGGTTATGGGTGTTTTTCTCAGCTCGCTGCAGAATGATAAAGGCAGCGAAGAAGACAATACTCGTGCAGATGAAAACTTTGCCAGAGAAGTATTGCAATTGTTCAGTATAGGTTTGGACAATTTAAATCAGGACGGTACACCATCGGGTGGTCCTGCATATACTCAGGAACACGTTGAAGAGTTTGCACGAGTGTTTACTGGATTGAACTACAAAAATGCGGGTCGGTGGAATAGATCTATTTCCTCTGGCGCAGATCTCATTAGCCCAATGGAAGCTTGGGAAGATCACCACGACACTGGCGCTAAAACATTGTTGGGTGGGGAAACCATCCCTGCCGGTTTGACTACACTTGAAGACGTTGATCGAGCAGTGGACAACATTTTTTCACATCAGAATGTAGCCCCATTTATTTCTCGACATTTCATTAAGTCGTTGGTTACCAGCAATCCGTCTCCTGCTTATATCGGTCGTGTGGCGGCTGTATTCAATGACAACGGTGAGGGTGTTCGTGGAGATCTGGGTGCAACGGT
>CALIMV010000139.1 GCA_938045275.1 uncultured Granulosicoccaceae bacterium | reverse complement strand
ATACTATCAAGTGAGCTGTTAACAGAAATGTTGTCATTTTAGCCGGATCTACCAGCATGGGTCGCAGCGCAACTGAAATATCAAACGGCACGGTGCCCATAAGAGCAGAGGCCTCAGTGACAGTCAATCCTGCTGCTAGTTTTGCCGGCAATTCGGTATCAATTAACGCGAACATGGCGATAACAGCAGGGTCACTGATTCCAGTAACAAGCTGCTGAATTATGATGCCGTCTGCCAGCATTCCTGCTAGAGCCGGGGCGGATAAGATCGACAATACAATGTAGGCCGCCGTTACAGGCAATCCCATACCTAAAACCAATGAGGCCACAGCCACAAGTGCTAAAGCAATTAACAGCGACCCTTGAGACCATTGCGCAATCATTAATGCAAACGTGTTTGCTAATCCGGATGTGGTAACAGCGTTGTTTATTAAACCAACTGCCACCAGTAGAACAGCTGTCATTATCGACGTCTTTATTCCTAAATTTAGTGCCCTTGCTATATTGCGTGTTCCCATTTTATTTGGAGTCACCCAGCTTACAATCACCAGAGTGGCGATTGCTATGGCGGCCGCGTAGCTGGGCGTTTTACCGGTGACCAACATGGTGGTCATAACGCCTAAAGGGATAACAAAATTGAGCAGCCCCGCGAGCAATTTTCTTTTATCAATAGCGTTAACTTGCTCTGTACCAATGTTGTGTTTAATGGCTTCAATTCTTACGATGAATGCCACTGACAAAAAATACAACAGTGCAGGCACAACGGAAACAGCAACTATGGTTCCATACGCAATTCCAGTGTAACTAGCCATAATAAAGGCACCGGCACCCATGATCGGCGGCATTAACTGACCTCCAGTTGATGATGCGGCCTCAACTCCTGCCGCAAATTGCGGCCTGAAACCATTAGATTTCATCAACGGGATGGTGATGACACCAGTGGACGCAGTGTTGGCAATAGCTGATCCGGAGATTGTTCCAGTTAGAGCAGATGAAATAATCGCCACAAAAGCAGCACCACCACGAAATCGGCCAGCAACGATCTTGGAGAGCTCTATGACGAAATCGGAAGCACCAGAGACGACAAGAAATGCGCCGAATATCATGAATAGAGTTATGTTGGAAGAGGATATCGTCGTGATAATCCCAAACATACCCTCATCGTTGTACAGTGATCGAAACAGCACATCATCAAGCGGCAAACTTGCTGCACGGAAAGCACCGGGAAGCATTTCTCCAAAAAACAAGATATATCCCATACCCAAGATGATCAATGATGGGATTATCAAACCTGTCAGCCTGCGAGTAAGTTCAATGACACCTGCGATCAGAATAAAGCCAGCAGCCCAATCTATGGGCCCAAACTGCCAGGCTTGACCGGTTTTAGCTAATGTTCTCTCGTATAGACCGTTTTCAGCGTAGGCAATCCACAAAGATGACGCCGCTATCAAAACGCCAAAAAGCACATTCAACAATAAAGAATTCTTTGTGGCAGGCCTGTTCTGAAACGTCTGCGTAGTTACTGCAGCCAGAAAGGCAAATCCGGCGAAGTGTATGGCGTTTTGCCAATTGCCAGGCTCGTTTAAAAATACGTTAGTGACAATGTGCCATACCGCAAACGCAGCTACAAAGAAAAAACCGACAGTCCATATCTTGTTTCCGGCAAACGCTGAATCCAAATCGAATAATCGCTCGTTTGCGGTGTGCTTGGTGATCTCGTTTTGAACATCGTGTTCAATTGATGCGTTATCAGCCATGAACTAATCCAACTATAAAGTAAAGAGATGGGAAGCCATGGACTTGCTTTAGAAACAATTATGGCTGACATGAGGGGGCTATTGAGAACCGTGGCGAGCCCTGCGCCAATGCGCAAGATTTGCCACGTTATTAACAACGTTATATGACTGAATTACTTGGCCATTAAACGCTCAGGAATTTCAAGACCAATTTCCTGATAATACCGAGCGGCTCCTGGATGAAGTGGAACAGGGAGTCCATTCATAGCTGCATCGATATTCATCGCATTGGTAGCAGCATGGATGGCTTGTAGAAACGGTAGATTTTCGTATAGTGTCTTCGTCAACAGGTACACATGGTTCTCGTCGACATCTGCGTTTACAGCCAGAAAATTGGGCTGCGCGATTGTGGTGATATCTTTGTCCACGCCTGGGTAAGTGCCCGCCGCAATGGTGTAAGGGGTCCAAAGTTCACGGCCTCCATCCATTTTTGCAGCTTCCTCTTCCGTAACAGACAACATCGTAAACTTGTCACCGTTAGTTGACATCAGTTTCGTAATCGCACTGGTGGGTGGACCAGCCGGAAAACCAGCACCCACAGCCTGACCATTGGCGAGTGCATCAGCCGACGGACCATACCCCGCGTGAACGTAGGTGAAGTCATTGGCAAAATCTACGCCCAGTCCTTCAAGTAAAACGGTGTTTGAGCCGAGAGTTCCAGAATTTTCTTTTCCCATTGCGACTGTGCTGCCTTTGGCATTCATAAGATCAGACACCGTGCCGCTTTTAACAAGATCGTTTGCCAGTACAAATTGTTCTACGTTTTGCCACAGCATCGAAACAGATCGCATGTTCGTTTGCGGTTCTGAAACTGGACCGGTGCCCGTTGCGGCATATGAACCATAGAGCCCTTGAAGAATTGCGAACTGTGCGGTGTTTGCCGCCAAAGCTTGCACATTGGCACCAGAACCAGCAGAGTTCACTGCGGTAAGACTAAAATTCTCTTTCGGCAACAACTTAACTTTAGATAACGTGGCTATGGCAGTACCTACAGGGTGGTAAGTACCGCCGGTAGACGCAGTATTGAGCACATAGTTGGCGTCTTCTGCTTGAGCGGTTGAAAAAACAAATGTTGAAAGGGCGATGGCCCCCACAAGCTTCGATAAATATGATGATTTCATGCATCCTCCGGAAATAGTAATTTCACCTTTATGGCTTGGCGATTATTGTCAGAGGAAACTATGGCTACTTCAAACACAAATAAGCATTTGATATGAATACCAATTCTTAAAATCAGATCAAACGATGAAGAACAATAACTGGTGCAATCGGCAGAAATCTGCCGATTGCTTTCTAATAATGTGAGCTGATGCTATTCATTAATGGTTCGTGTTATTCCTAATCGAAGCATTTTATCATTCAGTGTTCTGCGATTAATTTGCAGTGCTTTTATAACATCGGAAACCCGGCCCTCATGCTCTAATAAGCTGGTCTCAATGACGTACTTCTCATACGCAAGTACGCGCACTTTAAAAGAAGCATTGTCATCAGAAACCCCAAACGCTATCCGTTGCACAGACAATGCGCCGTCGTAACGATCTCTTATAGTTCGCAATGTAAGAAGCAACTTTTCTGGTTCTATAGGCTTTTCAAGGAAGTCGACAGCACCAAGGCGCATCGCCTGGACTACATCAGGCACAGTGGCAAAACCAGAAAAAAACACGATGGGTGTTAGTGGTCGAAATGATCTTGCCGCTCTAGTAAACTCCAGCCCATCACAATCAGGCATTTTTAAATCGGTAACAATAATATCAACGGAATGTTCTTTGAGCTTCTGAAGTGCCGAGCTTGCGGTGTTCGCCACAATGGTATTTATTTCGTTGAGTCGCAAAAAACGGGCATTCGCAGCAAGCACATCATGATCGTCATCGACTACCAATACAGTGAATTCCTCTGTCGTGCTTAGGTTGTCCATAGCTAGTTCAGTGCTTCGTGATAACAGGTAGAAGCAGTGAAAACATGCTTCCATCATTAGTGCCAGAATAGTGAAGTATGCCGCGATGACTTTCGGCAATCTGATTGGCAATGGTCAATCCCAACCCTAATCCGCCCTCCGAGTCTTTATTAGTGGTAAATGGTTCAAACAACTTCGGAATCATATGAGTGGGTACGCCAGCACCATTATCTGAAACTGAAATACTGACATAGTATTGAGTGTCATCAATCACGCTGGTTCTATCGGACGCGTATTCACTATTGAATTGCGAAATAATGTCTGCCCCTGTGGCCGGTCGACCAACATTAAGCCTTACATCTGGGTTTGTTGACTGAATGACTGAGTCTATGGCGTTGTACAGCAAGTTAAGCAATGCCTGCTGTAGTAGAATTTTATCGCCGTTAACAAATACACTACTGGCATCGTTTGTTACTACCACATGCTTAGACATTTTCGGTCGTTCGATTCTAATGGCACTTATAACATCATCCAACAATACTGCGATATTAATTTTATCCATTCTCAATCGATTATTGCGCGAGTAATTTCGCAGAGTAGCTATTACAAGGCCAATTCTTTTTGTTGTTCGGTCACTGTCAATAACAGTAGTCTCAATTTCTTTGACGTTTTCAGACGGTTTTTCAATCAATTTTCGCAATGAAGCCAGGTTTAGGCGAAGGCTTGCCAACGGCTGGTTTATCTCATGATTTATAGCAGCAGACATTCTGCCTAGAATTGCATAGTTTGATTCGGCGATAAGCGCATGTTGTGCTCTTTTAAGTTCTTCTGTTCTATCCTGAACTTGTTTTTCTAACTCTCTGGAATGCGCTTGCTCAACAGCCACCAGGTGTTTTTGTTGTCGATAAATTCTAAACAGCAGCAGACCTATACAAACAAACGCAATAATGATTGCGCTAAAGTACAGTGCCATAAAATGGTAGGATTTGCGGGGTACTAAAGTCATGTATTGCCACGGTTCTGTGCGCAGGTTGGATGCGTATTTGCGGTAGTGGGAAAATTGGTCTATAGCGTTTTTATTCCCAAGACTCGTCACCGGATAGCGACGTTCTTTTTGTATTGCTGTAATTTCATCAGCAGATAGCGAATGAGTGGGCTTGTAAAGCAACTGTTCGTTCGATGTAAGGATAACCACACCATGTTCGTCCGTAATAGCCGTTTCAAAATTGAGACCTTCCCAGGTTTCAACTGGAGCTGCTAAGGCCATTTTAACGACAACAACTCCCACAACCTTGGCCGCTACGATCACAGGTTCGGCAATAAAATAACCAGGTTCTCCCGTTGTTGCACCGACAGCAAAATATGTGGAAGTTTGCGCGAGTAGGGCGCCTTTAAAATAGGGTCGAAACGAATAGTCTTTACCCACAAAGCTCAGCTCATTATTCCAGTTGCTGGATGCAACCGTTATCCCATTTGTGTCCATAAGAAACGCGAAATCCAGGCCACTGTCTTTTTGCGCTTGTGCGAGCCTCAGATTGGCTGCTTGAACATGGCTTGTACCTGGTGTGGTCACGGCGCTTACAATTTCGGTATCAGCAGACAATAGTTTGGGAATGAACGAGAGTCGTTCAATTTGACGATCAAGCACCTGTTTTTGTGCCTCGATAGAGCGTGATTGATTGACCGAGACTCGATTATGCTCAAACAGATAGGCAATGGCATAGATAGCCATCACTACTGCTAATATTCCGAGAACGAGCTTACGATTGAACACTTTCGCATTCATCGCGTTCATCGTGACTGAAGTAGAAATTTAATAGTTCCACAGTGTGCCGTCTTCCAGTCGTACTACCGGATGGCTACCCGGTTTGTAGCTGTAACGCTTTGCCTCTTGTTCATTAAAATCAATACCCAGTCCCGGCGCGTCACTAACAAATACTGATCCATTTTCCATCTTGTGTTCTGAAGGGAACAGCGCATCACATTCTGGTGTTCCCAACACCAAGTATTCCTGTATACCGAAATTTGGGGCCCATGCATTCAAATGTGCCTGAGCCGCCATACATATAGGAGAATGGCTGGGCGGTCCATGGAAGCCAGTTTTTATATGGTGAAGACCAGCAAGATCAACTATACGTTTCACATGCGTGATGCCACCGGCATAAGTCACAGCAACACGTATAAAGTCGATCAATTCGTTCTCTATTATTTTGTTGCAGTCCCAGATGGAATTAAACACTTCACCAATAGCAATTGGTACGGTTGAATGCTGGCGCAATAATTTTAATGCATTCTGATCTTCGGCAGGTGTGGGGTCTTCAAGCCAATACAAATTAACTGGCTCGACAGATTTGGCAAATGCAGCCGCTTCGCGAGGCAGCAGTCGGTGATGTACGTCATGCAGAATTTTTAAATCGTGGCCGAAACGATCACGAATTTGCGATAATGCTTCTGGCATGTAGCGCATATACCTGTCAGTGTCCCAGATTTCCACTTTAGGCCGGATACCACTGAAATCGGTAATATGGTTTTTTGAATTTCCCTTGCGCGTAGGAACAGCATAGCCTTCACCTGGCATACCCGGAATGCCGCATTGTACCCTTACAGCCTTATAACCTTCACTCACGTAATAAGCGATCGAATCCATCAGATCTTCCAGATCGGTCCCCGTTGCATGAGCGTATACCATCGCACCCTCACGGCTTTTACCACCAAACAACTGATACAGAGGTAAATCGGCAAGCTTTCCTTTGATGTCCCACAATGCCATGTCGATAGCACCAAAGGCTGCCATTGCAATAGGGCCACGACGAAAGTATGCACCGCGATAGAAGTACTGCCAGATGTCTTCGGTGTTTCGTGGATCCATTCCGATCAAACATGGAATCAGGTAATCCTGCAAATAGGCTGCGGGTAATGTTTCGCGGTTATTTATCGTCGCATCACCCAATCCATAAATACCTTGATCGGTTTCGATTTTTAGCGTCACGTAATTTTTGCCAGGGCCACCGACAAACACTTTTGCGTCTGTGATTTTCATAGTTAGTGTCTACACCTTGTGATGCATTGAGCTTAGTTTATATGAGCAACAAACAACAATGCTGGTAGCATTAATCAATACTGTCAATGCTTAACCACAAAGCCGTTAGAATAGTCGGTGTACATTTGTGGTTGATTGCAGCATTTCATTTAAAGATGGGATATTGGTGATTTACCCTGATCAAGATCAGTACAAAATTGCTGAATATAGTTATGCAGCACTTCTGACAACAAAATTTTTACCTATTTGTAGCGAAGGACTAAAAAAACAATGAGACTAAAAGGAAAATCGGCACTGATTACTGGCGCAGCTCAAGGTATTGGGCGAGGTTTTGCACAAGCCTACATTCGCGAGGGGGCAACCGTTGCCATAGCAGATATCAATCTTGAGGCAGCCGAACAAACTGCTGCTGACCTTGGTGATGCTGCGTATGCTGTCCATATCGACGTTTGTAATCAAGAGACTATAGATGCTGGTATTGAAGCGGTTGTGACTAAAGCAGGCAAACTCGATATCCTGATTAATAACGCCGCTTTGTTTGATGCAGCGGAGACGGTAGATATTACGCGTGAAAGTTATGACAAGCTCTATGCAGTTAATGTAGGCGGTACAATATTTACGCTGCAAGCCGCTGCCAAGCAAATGATCAAACAAGGTCACGGCGGAAAAATAATAAATATGGCGTCCCAGGCAGGGCGGCGCGGTGAGAGTTTGGTTTTGGTTTATTGTTCAACTAAGGCTGCGGTGATTTCCTTGACACAATCTGCCGGTCTTAATTTGATCAAGCACGGGATTAACGTTAATGCGATTGCACCCGGTGTGGTTGATGGCGAGCATTGGAAGCATGTTGATTCCATGTTTGCAAAACTTGAAGGCAAGCAGCCTGGGCAGAAAAAAGCAGAAGTGGAGGCGAACGTGCCTGCCGGTCGATTTGCGACACCCGATGATTTAACCGGTATGGCGATCTTTCTGGCATCCGCCGAATCAGACTACATCTTGTCCCAAACGTATAATGTTGATGGCGGTCAATGGATGAGTTGACGTAAAGGATATCTTTATCACAAATGGTGCTCGTTTAATAATATTCTGATCGTTCACAGCGCCTACTTTTTTTGCCTGATCAATTGCAATGTTTGATCTCTGCCGGGAGCAGACATTGCACCAGTGCTTGAACCAGCGCACTTAAGCGTAGCCGCTGCATTAGCGTATTCGATTGCACTCTGCTCATTTTGACCTTGGCCCAACCCAAGAGTAAACACGCCATGCCATACATCACCAGCAGCCAATGTGTCTTTGATATTCATACTATGGGTAGGTGTATGGTGGAGTCTGTCATTGTGCACGTGTGTAACACCATTACCGCCGTCAGTTACACAAACCCAGGCGTTCAGCTTGCCATTAGCAACCATCAGTGATTCTTCTTTACTTTGAATACCAGTGTAGGCAGAAAGTCCCTGCATTGAGAATGCGACATGAGATGCCGATTGCAATACTCGTTCAGCGATGGGTGCCTCAGCATCAACCACACCGGGTACTCCAAGTCGACGCGCTAATTGTAAAACAGCAATTGCGCCATCAGTCCAACGCGTATCAGTGAGTATCGCATCAAAATGCGAGTCAGTTTGGTTGAGTACAATCTCGGGTTGAGATTCTCCGCGAAGCCATGCTGGAGGCGTTTCAAAACCATCACCTCGAAAATTCACTATCTGGCGCTCACCTGTTGCATCAATATACACAGATGAAAAAGCGCTTTTTGCATCCTTGCCAATGTGTAGATAAGAGCAATCTATATTTTCAGCATGGAGTGTTCGAACGATTGCGTTACCAACCCAATCGTCGCCAATTCGAGAAGCGAGACTAGCAGAGCCTTGCTGCCTCGCTATGGCTATGGCCGCGTTTGCCGCTCCACCGCCTATGATCATCGTGGCGTTATTTGCACGGTACTTCTCGGAACGACAAGGCATGGTCGTAACGTCAAACACAAAATCGTATGTGCTAAGACCGCAAACAAGGACACGAGTCATGGTTGATTAAAAGCCAGGTTGTAAGCGAAAGCGCTGAATAATGCATCAAAGGCCGCTTGGATGAAAATTTGCGAAGTCAATTCGAGTGACGGTACATTTACACGGTGTTAAACCGACTACAGCTTGAGTAGTTCCAGTAATTAAGTTGGCTGTTCCACAAAATATCCAATGCTAATCCAATAGCGATAGTTCATACCCTGTGAGCGGGCAATTTTCGGATTGACAAGCGCTATAGTTTCAGTGGTAGACTAGCATACCAGATGGGAAATAAGCCCACTGATATGCCGTGTAGCTTGCAGAATGGTCAAGCGCAACTTGCGCCACGTTTAATCTGCAGTAACACCGTATTCATGATCATTTGGAGGAAATATGTTCAAAAAACGTTCTTTAGTTCTAATTGGCGCACTAATGTGCCTTTCGTTTAATGCTTATTCAGCAGAAACCTGGCGAGCCTGGAACATCCACAATGAAGGCCATCCGAATACCGCCGCGATGGACAAATTCGCGGAACTGGTAAGTACGGCCACAAAAGATGAAATTAAATTGGAAGTTTTCCATGGCGGCGTGCTCGGCAATCAGCCAGACGCTCTAGAACAAGTACGTATCGGCGCTATCGAGATCGGCAATTTTAATCTGGGTCCAATTGGGCCTATGGTCAAAGAAGCAAACCTTGTGTCTCTGCCGTTTATTTTTAAAAGCGTACCACATATGTTTCGCGTTCTTGAAGGCGAAGCCGGCGATATAATGGCAAAGGCAATGGCTGAAGCGGGTGTTTTGCCACTTGCTTGGGTTGATGCAGGTGCACGCTCTTTCTACAGCCAAAAGCCAATAAACACACCTGCAGATGTTGAGGGTCTGAAGATTCGAGTAATGAATAATGACCTGTACACGTCCATGATTTCGGCAATGGGAGGCAACCCGTCTCCAATGGCTTTTGCAGAAGTTCAACAAGCACTTAAAACCGGTGTTGTTGACGGAGCGGAAAACAATTTCCCCTCATTCAAAAATGTGGGTCATTACGAAGTTACTACTCATTATTCACTCAGTGAGCATCTGATCATTCCAGAGTGCATCTGCGTGAATACGGCAAAATTCGAAGCGTTGTCTCCAGAGCTACAAGAAGCGCTTCGTGGTGCCGCAGAGGAAGCTGCCCTATACCAGCGTGAACTTTGGGCGGTTCAATCAGATGAAGCTCGTAAAGAAGTTGAGGCTGCCGGTATCGAAGTAAACGAAATTGCTGACAAAGGCCCTTTCCAGGCCGCTATGGAGTCAGTTTATGAAGAATATCTTGCCGCCAATCCTGATATGGCCAAATTAGTTGAAATGGCAAAGTCAACTGAGTAACGGTTAGCTAGCCAATGAATCCCCCGACAAATGCCGGGGGAGACTTATAGTCGGGTAACATTCATTTCTTTGATGATTCTCAAAAGCGACCCTTTGGCGCTTAACGCAACTAACGTTGCCTTTGCATTGGCTGAAGGGAGATCAATCCACGATTCGCTGGTTGTACCTGACTCCAATTCAGCTAGCAGTTGCTTAATAACCAAGGGCACACAATGAGTGAAGTACCTGAACCATCTGCTTTTTTACGAGGTATGGACAGGGCATTTAACGTGCTTACTCGCATTTGCCTCATTCTGGCAGGCGTTGCCCTGGTAGCAATGACACTTATGTTTGCATGGTTGGTTTACGGTCGCTACATAAACAACGACACACCAACCTGGGTCGAGCAAGTTTCTCATTTGCTTTTAATGGTAATAGCATTTCTAGGGGCGGCGGTTGGCGTCAAGCAGGACACCCATCTGTCAGTTGTTTTTTTTCGCAGCGCTGTACCTTCATGGGTTCGCACAGGCTTTGTTTGTGTTACCGATGTGCTCATGGCCAGCTTCGGTGGGCTGATGTTTTGGTATGGCCTTGAACTAACACAATTTAAATGGAAGACACTAATTCCACTCATTAACTTGCCAGAGGGCTTGCGCTCGTTGCCATTGACCATTTGTGGAGCGTTGGTTTTCCTTTTTTCCATTGGCCATCTCATCCGTCTGCTGCTTGGGCGAGACGAACGTGTTGACAGCATAGAATAAGAAGAGACGAGCATGGGACTTCTGCTACTACTCGGGGTATTCGCCCTTTGCGTCATTATTGGTTTACCGGTTGCTTTTGCACTGGGTATTGCAGCCCTGGCGGCATTTTTTCATGAAGGCTTACCGCTACTGATAGTCTTTCAGCGCATAGTGGCAGGAATCAATGTTTATTCGTTAATGGCAATTCCGTTCTTCATTTTCGCTGGTGAACTGATGTTTCATGGCGGAATAGCGCAACGATTAGTGCGTTTTGCTCAAAACGCGGTTGGCGCCGTGCGTGGTGGTCTTGGCATAGTGAATGTATTTTCGTCAATGCTATTCGGCGGAATATCCGGGTCAGCGATTGCTGATATTTCAGCATTGGGTTCAATCCTAATCCCGGTAATGAAGGACAAGGGCTACGATGCTGACTATGCAGTGAACGTTACCGTGACTTCGTCAATTGCCGGGATCATCATTCCACCCAGCCACAACATGATTATCTTTGCTTTGGCAACCGGCGGTGCCGTGTCGATTTCCAAGCTTTTTCTGGCCGGCGTGTTACCGGGCATTCTGATGTGTATATGCCTTGCGGTGGCAGCGTATATCATCGCCGTTAAACGAGGATACGCTTCAGAAAAATTTCCCGGCTGGACTGTACTTGTTATCAGCTTTTTCAGCGCTATACCTGGCCTATTGACGGCGGTGATCATTGTTGGTGGTGTTCTCTCTGGCGTTTTTACCGCCACAGAATCGGGCGCCTTTGGTGCACTGTATGCCTTTTTAGTGACACTCATCGTTTATCGCAGCATTTCCTGGGCTAATTTTAAACAAGCCGTAGTCTCATCAGTACGCACCACTTCAATGGTAATGATCTTGATCGCCTGTGCTGGTGCTTTTGCTTACATGCTGACTTTCTTTCGGGTACCAAACCTGACAATCGAATTTCTGACCGGGCTAACGGACAATGCAATTCTGATTCTGTTGATGATCAATGGGGTGCTTCTCTTACTCGGTATGATCATGGATATGGCTGCGCTTATATTAATCTGCACGCCAATTTTTATGCCTATTATGAATGCCCTAGGTATTGATCCGCTGCAGTTTGGTATGATTCTTTTGGTCAATTTAGGCTTGGGCCTGTGTACGCCACCGGTAGGGTCGTGCTTGTTTGTAGGCTGTGCTGTCGGCAAATTGCCAATGGAAAAAGCCGTACGCACTATCTGGCCGTTTTATCTGGCCATATTTGTCGCGTTAATGTTAATCACATTCGTCCCGGCTATCTCTCTTACACTTCCGCAGTTTATAAAGTAGACAAGTGTCCTCGGCTTCAACAGAATGATCAAATTCTGTTATTGGACTGCTTCAGTAGAACGTTAGGCGTATGTTGTAAGTTAGGCGTACGACGGTTGGAATGCGTTAACCAGATTAGTTTGAATAGCCGGGTTCTGTGTTGTCAAATAACATGCTATTTGTTAACTAACTGCGATATGCCTGCACAACTTCGCGCACCATCTTGTGGGCGCCTTGCTGGAGTAATTTTAGATAAGTTGTCATAACCGGTTCGAATAATACTTCTGCTATACGTTCAGAAAACACTTCGCGTACGTTAAGCATACTTGCAACCCAGTCTTCAGGTTCAACAGTGCTTTTAGCCATTACAGCGAATTTATCTGCAAGTGGGTCACGCACATCAATTGCATTTCCTGTTTCATCAATACCGTGCACGTAACGCATCCATGCTGCTACTGTAAGTATCAGTCCTGGGGAATCAGCGTTATGGCTAAATCTATAGTCAATGGTACCGAGTATGCGTTGCGGTAATTTCTGGCTGCCGTCCATTGCAATCTGCGCGGTTAGGTGTCGAACTTTTGGATTCTCATACCGCAGCATCAAGTCTGCGGCATATTCTGCAAGCGATATGCCGGGCGGGGCGGTAAGGGTAGGAATAATTTCCTCAGTCCAGAGTACTTTGGTAAACGCCTTGAAGTCGTCATCTGCTACCGTGTCTGCAATTGTCTCAAAACCTGCAAGAAATCCTAAATAGGCCAGAGCAGAGTGCGTGCCGTTCAACATTCGTAATTTCATTAGCTCGAACGGATGTACATCGTTGACCATTTGCGCACCCGCACTTGCCCAGTCAGGATGTTCGTTGGCAACAAAGCTATTCTCTATAACCCATTGGGTAAATGGCTCATGTACAACGGGTGCAACGTCTTTCATTTTAATCAGACTTTCAACCAACTGGCGATCGTTTTGAGTTGTGGCCGGAGTTATTCTATCAACCATGGTTGACGGAAAGCAGCCGTTTTCCTTAATCCATAGCATCAGATCTTTATCGACTTGCTCGGCAAGCGCGAGCACAACACGCTTTATAGTGTTTCCATTTTCTGGCAAATTGTCGCATGATAAAACCGTGAAGGGCAGATGTCCTGCTCGCATGCGCGCCTCTAGCGCACGTACCAGAAACCCAGGTGCCGAAACGGGCAGGGGATTTGCCAAGTCGTGCTGTATATCTGGGTGCTGAAGATCGAGCCCACCGGTTAATCGTGAAAAACAGTACCCTTTTTCGGTAACGGTCAAGGAAACAATCTTGATGTCTGGATTAGCCATCTGTCGCAGTACAGCAGTGGGGTTTTCCGGAGCAACCAGAACATCGCTAATCACTTCGACTTGGCGGCACTCGAATTGCTCACTGTCCAGCTGAGCTGCTGTATACACAAACTGCTGATTGACCAGAGCGTCACGTACATTTGGTGATCGCAAAGACACCCCGATAACGCCCCAATCACCCCCTGAGTTTCGCACAGCATCTTCGGTATACAGTGCAATATGAGCGCGACTAAATGCACCGAGCCCCAGATGGACAATACCGGCTCGATACTTTGGCGATTGACGACTAATATATTTCATGCGAATGAGGCTATCCTACTTTTAGTCTCGACTACTTCCAAGAACATCCCAGCACGCACCCAATGTGTGGTAATCAGCTTTACCTAACGGAGTTTTGCGATCGTCTATTGCTGAGCCATCGGGCTTACGAACTCGATACCAGGCTCCGTATGTATGATCAACTAAATATTTCCAGCTCCAACTCCAGATGCGTTGATAATCTTGCAGGTATTTTTTATTTTCGGTGTGTTGGTACAGTCGCCAGGCAGTAGCAATTGTTTCTGCGTGTACCCAGAAGTATTTTTCCGGCGCACAGATGCTTCCATCTGGCGCAACACCGTACACAATGCCACCGAATTCACTGTCCCAACCAATGCTCATTGCTCGATCATAAAGTTCACGTGCCTTGGTAGGCCATTGCTGATTTGGTTTTTCAGCATTCAACATAAGCAGTAATTTGGACCATTCCACCTGATGACCCGGCTGAAACCCCCACGGCTTATATCGATCATTCGGTTTGTCACGATTAAATTCAAAATCAACTTGCCAATCAGCATTGTAGTGTTCCCAAATCAGACCATCCGATTGCGCGGCCAATTCTACTGTGAAACGTTTTGCTAGTAATTCTGCTCTATCCAGGTAACGTGAATTGCTGGTGGCTTGCCAGGCAGCTAGCAGAGCTTCGCACAGGTGCATATTCGCGTTCTGACCGCGGTATTGATTTAAATCAGTTAGCGAACTGTCTCTCTCATCAGCATAAGCTTGGTGGTTCGCGTCCCAGAAATAATGCTCCAGAAAATCCCAAACATGGTTGAGAGTCTGCTCTGCCGACTTAATGCCAATACGCAGGCAACTGGCAGCCGCTAGTAACACAAACGCATGGCCATAAGCCATTGCCCGTCCATCTGTGACGTTGTCGTTTTCAATTAACCAGGCATAGTGTCCACTGGGTTGAAGGTGCACCTCGTTCAGGTATTTAAACCCCCACTGTGCCCACTCAAAATAGTGATCTACACCTTGCAAGCGATGAGCAGTTGCGTAATTAAATACAAATCTGGAGGAACCGACTAACTGGCGTGTGTTGCGATCAAAAATCTCGCCATTGTCAAGAAAACACTGATAATAGCCGCCAGCCGGTGAGATTACTCGAGGTTCATAGAAATCGAGAATAGACTGGATATGTTGCTGAAGAAAATCACGCTTCTCAAACTTGGGCTCTTCGGGTATGCACACCACAATTGCTAGCGTCCTATTGAATTTTGGGTATTGTTTTACAGCTAATGATATTGCCTACCATTCTGCTCACCAATCAAATGATGCGGGAAAGCTTGTTTTTATTTGAATTGTTTATGAAATTATAATGACTGAGTTTTTGTAGTAGTTGCGCCGACTGAATAGTGCTCTAAAGACTGGTTCTTACCTGCTAATTTGTTCCGGGAACTTCAACTATGGGTCCAAATGGTGTGACTTTGGTGTTACTTAATATGCTGCGTCCTCTTACGTAGATAACATTGTCGGCTCGATCGGTAGAAACAGGTTCTCCTGTAGACACGTCTAAATAAAGTAGTTTTTCAAAATCTTTCGTGGGTGAAAAATGCAATTCGACACGGTCCGCCGCTGCATTACTCGGCTCAACCTCAATTGAGAAATCAGTGTCTTCTATCGTAGTGGTTAGAATCGGCCCAGGCACTGAGTTATCAATTTCTACAACATCGAATTCGCGTTCAGCAGTTCGCCCTTTAAAACCATCTTCGTCAATGGCCCTGACTTGAGCTACATAAGTGCCCACATTGAGTGTTTGTAAACGATGGAATGTGTCTGTTACAGCCTTGCTATACACCAAGCCGGATTCGGTGTTTAGCGAGATGAGGTAATTGGCGGCTGACGCAACGCTACTCCACGCCAACTCTCCTTCTTTGTCATACCGGGGCGGTCCCTGTAAAATTGTTGGCGCGGCAAGAAGAGGCTTTGGCGTAGCTGGTGGTTGATCTTCCTGAACCTGCGTTCCGAAGTTTTCTGGTAACTCAACGGTACCTAATTCGCTATTAACATCCACTTGACCTTCGGTCACCCCAGCCAGCAGACGGGTTTCGTTTACGTCTATATCGAAAACAGTTCCTCGCACAGCTGCTGAAGCATAGGGGGTTTCTATAGTAAATTGAGTGTTATAGCCGTTTTGACTTTCGACATCAGCATTGAGGTCTCCTTTTATTGCTTTCAAGACGAGTCGACATCGGGTTGAATGCTTCTTGCAGTCAATGAGCTCCATGTTGATTTCACTTAGTGGTTGAATATTAACAACCGCGCCGGAACTGAAACTTAGACTTAAGAAGCCATCGTCGCCAGTAATGATCCGATCATTTTCTATGATTTTCATACCACGTTTGGCGAACAATGCTAATGCGATATCGTTCCCTGGGAAAATGGTTGCATAACCTTTGACGAAATCTATAGTCGCCACATTAAAATGTGAGTCAACCTGGTCATTAAGCTCATTGGCATGCAAAGCCTGAGTACTAAAAATAGACGTACTCAGTAGTAGTAGGTAACGACAGAATATACGATTAATTTTCAATTTAGATGAGAATAAACTGGCCACATTGGCCCCAAGCAATGAATAACTGATGGACCGTAAGGACAGAAAGAGATTTGATTCCTGTACTAACGCCATCACATCTCCTTGGTAATAAGCGAATATGGTTTACATTGCGGTGCCACTGTGTATAATCACCAGCGACGACCGAGTATACCGTATATCTACCGCATACCTCAATTCCAAAGTGGTAAAAATACAGCAAAACACATCACAATTGTTCGAAATATGTGAATTCGTTACAGTGGTTTATTCAGCAACAAATAATTGATCATATAGGTTGATCATAGAGGTATTGCCCAGTAGACCAAACCAAACGATTTAAGGGCATGTGATCGATCTATAAGGTACCGCCAGTAATTCGCCATTTATAAAATAACCGCTACAGCTATAAGTGTTAGCAATGGCATTCATTGAGAGATTTGGTGTACTGCTAGCTAAGGTTTGACTGAGAACGGCTTGATTAAGCGGTTCGTCAACAATCGAATCTGTTTTACATGTGGCGATAGCTCATTAATCCTGACCGACTAAATTCTTGGCAACGACACCAAGCAGTCGATCTTTTATTTCTTGCATGTCTTATCGCGATCGAGTTTGTTAAAAATGGTGCTGTCAATATTTTGGGCTTTTCTTTTATTGAACCAAAATTACCCATCGAGGTTTTAGTTTGTTCACAAATCCTTCAACAACTAAAAACATCGTCGTCAAAACAATCTCATCCTCGTTCACAATATTTACATAGAAATTTACAAATTAAGAACGATGCGCTAAACGCCAAGCAAGGCTATGCCTATCATGATTCTTTTTCAATATAAGAAGCTTTCTCAACAACACACTAAGAGAAAGAACCTATCGCTGTTTGAGCATTCTTGACTCGATTACTTTCATCCCTTAAAGTTGACAACTTTGCATTATATGTCAATTTCTCCGAGTTCGTTTTTCTAAACACCGATCTCCAAGCGGATATTTAACTATGCAGATTACTGTTAATGGTGAGGCACACGACGTCGATGTGGAACCTGAAATGCCACTGCTTTGGGTACTGCGCGACGAACTCGGTATCACGGGACCAAAGTACGGCTGCGGAATAGCGCAGTGTGGCGCATGCACTGTGCACATTAACGGGTATGCCATCCGCTCATGTCAATTGGCAATTGGAGATCTTAAGGGACGCGAAGTCACTACGATCGAAGGTCTGGGTTCACCTGAATCTCTTCACATAGTGCAAGAAGCCTGGATTGACAACCAGGTAGCTCAGTGTGGTTACTGTCAGTCTGGCCAGATAATGCAAGCTGCTTCGTTTTTAGCAACCAAACCCGACCCAAACGATGAAGATATTGATGCTGCAATGTCGGGTAATCTTTGCCGCTGTGGCACCTACCCGCGAATACGCGCAGCCGTTAAAGCCGCGGCCAAAAAGCTGCAGGAGAGTTAAGGCATGGGTGCTATTGGAACCATTACTCGCCGCACTTTCTTAATAGGATCCGCTGCCATAGCTGGCGGAGTGGCTTTCGGCACTTACATGGCCAAGCGTCCAATAGACAATCCGTTACTTGCTGATCTAAAAGACGGTGAAGCAGCCATCACACCCTATGTAAAAATTGATGCTGATGGAATCACTATAGTCACTCCACGTGCCGACAAAGGCCAGGGTTCCTATTCAATGCAGGCCAGATTGATTGCCGAGGAGTTGGATATTAATCCAGCGACTGCAACAATAACTCCAGGATTACCAGGACCAGCCTATTACAACGGCGCAGTCATGGAAGAAGGGGTGCCATTTCCATCGTATGACAACAGTGCGCTAGCGGAAACCGCGCGTAAATTTATGTCAGTTCCTGCCAAACTTATGTCAATGCAAATGACAGGCGGGTCATCAACAGTGCCAGATGCATACCTGAAAATGCGCATGGCTGGGGCCACCGCACGAGAAACATTAAAAGAAGCAGCAGCTCAACAGGCAGGGTTGGCTCGCGAGCAAATGAAAACGGAAGATGGTCACGTTGTACTGCCTGACGGTAAACGCATTGCGTATACCGAGCTGGCTCCAGCGGCGGCAAAAATTGAACCCATTTCTGAAGTGCAGCTACGCCCCAAAGACCAATGGAAGCATTTGGGCAAACCCACGAATCGCATTGACATGCCTGCCAAGTGCACAGGCACGGAACAATATGGCATCGATTTAGCCATGGAAGGAATGGTACACGCCGCCGTTCGTGCCAACCCCGGTGTTGGCGCTGATGTTGAAAGTTTTGATGCCAGCGCAGCTGTGGATATGCGTGGTGTGCAAAAAGTCATGGCGATCTCTAATGGGGTAGCTGTTGTTGCAGACAATACGTGGAGAGCATGGCGAGCCGCTGACGCCATAAATATCGAGTGGGCAGCGGGGCCATACCCTGCTAACACAGACGAAATCTTTGCCAAAATAGAAAGCGTTATTGATGATGACGAATATCGCGATCATCGACAACGAGATGATGGGGATGTAACTGCGGTATTTGATGATGCCGCACAAGAACGTGGCGACATTTTTGAAGCTACCTATAAAGTGCCATACCTGGCGCATGCACCCATGGAGCCGATGAACGCCCTGGTATTGGTAACTGACACTAAATGCGAGGTTTGGACCGGCACTCAAATACCATTGTTCGTTCGCGATCATGCGGCGGAGATGACAGGGCTGGATAAAGACAATGTTTTTGTTTACGTCCAACCCATGGGAGGTAGCTTTGGTCATAAACTCGAAGATACACATGTTTTGCAAGCCATCGAAGTCGCGATCGCGATGAAAGGGACACCGGTAAAGCTGGTTTGGTCCCGAGAGGAGGACATGACTCATGACTACCCACGTCCTGGTGCAATCGCCAAAGGTCGAGGCAGAGTGATTGACGGCAAAGTCGACACATTCGACTTATCTGTCGGCCAATCGGCTCTGATGTCCAGTTGGTTTGGCAGGCTGATGGGAGTAGGCATTCCCGGCCCGGATGCAACCATTACTACCGGGTCTTGGGACCAACCGTTTACTATTCCCAACTACCGGGTAACCGGTTACCGCGCTCCGGCTATGGTTCCTGTTTCTTCGTGGCGCTCAGTCGGTGCCTCGGGAAATGGCTTTTTTCATGACTCCTTACTCGATGAGTTAATTCATGAAGCAGGCGCAGACCCTTTAGCAGAACGCATCCGCCTATGCTTGCATGAACCTTCACGAAAGGTATTAGAAAAAGTGGGTGAGATATCCGGCTGGGATGGCCCTTCTATTGGTCATAACCAAGGGCGTGGCGTTGCTTTCAGCATGTCCTTTGGCGTGCCCGTCGCTGTAGTGACAGAAGTGACGCATACCGATGCAGGAATCAAGATTGATAGAGTTTTCGCTGTGGTGGATGTCGGCGAAGTGCTCGACCCAATTAATCTGGAAGCACAGGTTTTTGGCGGCATCATCTTTGGTATGGCCCATGCCATGAACTGCGAAACCACCTATGAGAATCATGCTGCGCAACAAAACAACTATCATGCCTTTGAAGGTATGCGCCTCTACCAGGTACCGCTATTTGAAATAGAAGCGTTAACAAACGCTTCAAAAATACGTGGTATTGGCGAACCTGGTGTACCGCCAGCTGCCCCGTCTTTGGGAAATGCCATTTTTGCCGCAACCGGTCAGCGCATCCGAGAATTGCCGTTCAACAAACAAATCGATTTCGTTTGACAAGGATGATGTTGGTGAAGAATCTACACCTGCCGCTTATTGCCTTAACAACTGCGCTACTGGTAGCTGCTATGGCCGTCGCCGATAACAAAGTTGAAATTAAGCCTCCTCCTGAAGGGTCTGTGACTGTGGAACAGGGACTGCAGGCCTGGTCACGTATTTATGAGGTTGCCAGCCATCCTCGCTGTGCGAACTGTCATACCGGTGAATCAGATAGACCAATGTGGTCTGGGCCGTCCTATGGCAAAACTCGAGTACACGGTATGAACATACGGGCCGGAGCAAGTCGCGTTGGTGCAGAGTACCTGCTTTGCAGTACCTGCCATACAACTAAAAGCGAAGATTGGCAAAACGCGAATAGCGTTGCGCATGCGGCACCACGAGTGGCGATGAACTGGGCGCTTGCACCAGTCGAGGCACACTGGTTCGGACGCTCCACAGAACAAATATGTGAACAATTACGCGAACCGCTAACCAACGGTAATCGCAGTATGCTGGAAATAGCTGAACACCTGAATCACGACCTTATTCTTCACTGGGCCTGGGCACCAGGCGGTGGACGTGAACCAGCACCGTATAGTTTACAAGAACATGTGAACGACATACTGACTTGGGGTGTTGCAGACACGCCTTGTCCGCAGGATTAATGGAATTACTTATGGGACTCGCAGGTTCATTACTTGTATTTACTGGCCTGTGGCACGCTTTCGAATGGATGATGGGCGGGCGTAATAAAGACACACTGAGATTAATTCCAGTTGGTCTTATCTATCTTGTTCTAGGTGTTTTGATTGTGACTTTTCGCGGTGGTCAAACAGTACTGATCGTAGCGTTGATCGTTGTATCGATAGGCTTAATCGGCGCACTTTGGACACGCAATTCCACTCAGGTTCGACCGTGGGTAACTTGGTTATTTGTTTTCATTGACGCCATTATTATCTTTGGTTTACTGCTGGCCCTGCTAGGCTGACTCTACCGAAGTTGCACACCTGCCCAACTCACAATCACTATAAAACAATTTCTATTGTTTTGAATGCAATCAACTGGTTTCTGTTATTTACCTTGTCCAGAAACATGATCACCATCTCTGATGAGATAGTAAGCCAGCAGTATTGGAACAAAAGTAACCAGGAATACAACCATGGCAACTACATTGGTAACCGGCCGCTGACGTGGTCGCACTAGCTCTTCGAGCATCCAGATTGGCAGTGTTGCCTGTTGTCCAGCAGTTAAAGTAGTCACAATGACTTCATCAAAAGACAGTGCAAATGCCAACATGCCGCCTGCCAGGAGTGCTGTAGCAATGTTTGGCAAAATAATATAGCGAAAAGTCTGAAAACTATTGGCGCCAAGATCCATCGATGCTTCTACTAAAGATGTTGATGTTCTTCTAAAACGTGCGACCGCATTGTTATACACAACCACAACACAGAAAGTAGCGTGTCCTAGAACAATGGTCCAAACTGAAAATGGAATGTCGGCAATGCTGAAAGCAGAGCGAAGCGCTATTCCCGTAATAATGCCTGGCAGAGCGATTGGTAAAATAATCAACAAAGAAATGGTTTCTCGGCCAAAAAATTTCGAGCGTGACACAGCTGCAGCGCTAAGTGTTCCCAATACAAGCGCTATGCAGGTAGAAATAGCTGCAACTTTTAAGGACAACCGCATTGCCTCCCATACGTCGGGTCTGTTCCAGGTAACACCGAGCCACTTTAACGTGAATCCTGGAGGTGGCCATTGGTAGGTTTTATCTTCAGTGGTAAATGCATAAATAAAGATGAGCAAAATTGGCAAATGCATAAACAGCAGACCGCACACAGCAGCTGTTTTTAAACTCAGTGGCGCACGTGAATCTTGGCTAGAGCGCATCAAACGCTCCCTTTCTTTTCGCAAACCATAAGTAAAATGCCATTATCACAATTGGTACTACGGTGAAAGCGGCCGCCAGTGGAATATTGCCTGCAGTGCCTTGATGCGAGTAAACAGCTTGCCCAATAAATAGACGTGATGAACCTACGATTTGAGGAATGATGTAGTCGCCAAGCGTTAAAGAAAATGTGAATATGGAACCAGCTATTATGCCGGGAAGTGCCAGAGGGAAGACAACACTCCAGAAAGTTTTCGAAGGCTTTGCACCTAAGTCTGCTGAGGCTTCAAGGTAACTATTAGGCACTCGCTCTAGCGCTGCCTGCATTGGTAACACCATAAACGGCAACCAAACGTAAAGAAAGACGAAAAATGTGCCAATATAACTGACCGATAGGGAGTTACCACCAATGACTGGTATTGACAATATTCCATCAAGCGCCCAACCAAGATGCAACTTTGCCAGTATCCAATTAAGAATACCTTCTTTTGCCAATATAAGTTTCCATGCATACACTTTTACTAAATACGAAGACCATAAAGGCAACATGACGCCAACATAAAATACAACCTTCCAACGTCCTCTGGCATAGCGAGCGGCATAGAAGGCGATGGGAAACGCAACGACTACAGCTGCCACAGTAACGCTCGTCGCCATTGTGACGGTTCTTACAATGATGTCCAGGTTTGCGGGTCGTAAAAGCTCAAGATAAGTTTTTAGGGTTAGTTCATATTTTATTAGACCTGAGAACTCATCGATTGAGAAAAAACTTTGCACGAGCAACGCAACAAGCGACCCTATATAAATGATGCCAAGCCAAAGTATCGCTGGCAACAACAAAGCCAATAGCAATACCCAAGGACGGCGCCAGAACAGATCTGACAGTTTTGCCATAAGCCCTTTGTTATCTGGCAATGTATGAGTATGAATCACGGGGCTGGTTGCATCATGTGCAGTGCACTGCTTTTCCAGGAAACACGCACTTCATCATTTTCTTTTAGATGCTGGCCTTGTGCATAGTCTACCAAAGCAGTTAAACGTTCTTTATTGATTTCCAGTGACAGTCTTGTAGCTGAGCCCAGAAAACTTTTTGAAATCAACCGAGCTGCTATTCCATTTTCGGAATCAATATTTATGTCTTCAGGCCGCAAACTTGCAGCAAAGCCTTCGATTCCGAGCGAATTAAGCAGATTCTTTGATAAAACGTTTGACGTGCCTACGAAACTTGCAACGAAGGCATTCTTTGGCCGGTAGTAAATATCTTCTGGCGTGCCCAATTGAGCAACTCGCCCTTCATTAAACACAGCTAACCGATCGGCCATTGAGAAGGCTTCACCTTGATCGTGGGTCACAAATACAAAAGTGATTCCAAGTGTGCGTTGAAGGGATTTAAGCTCTTCCTGCATTTCTTCACGCAACTTTAGATCAAGCGCCCCTAATGGCTCATCGAGCAGCAATACTTTTGGTTTACTGATGAGTGCGCGCGCCAATGCAACCCGTTGTCGTTGTCCGCCTGATAGCTCACTTGGCTTTCGATCACCGTAACCTTGCAGACGAACCATATCTAACAGGTTTTCTGTTTCAGTTCGTCGAATAGTCTTATCAATTTTCTTGATCTTGAGCGCATACGAAACATTTTCTGCAACACTAAGATGTGGAAACAGGGCGTAATCCTGAAATACGGTATTCACATTTCGACGGTACGGAGGTACATTTTTTACTGGTTCGCCCAATACTGAAATCTCACCAGATGTTGGACGTTCAAACCCGGCTATTAGCCTTAAACAGGTTGTTTTACCTGACCCTGAAGGACCAAGCATGGCAAAAAACTCGCCATCGTTGATGGTGAGGTCAACATCATCGACAGCCCTCACATTGTTAAAGTGCTTGGATACTTTTTCAAATTGTACGGCGGAGGTCATTAGAACGCTACTTTAGTGTTGCCCGCCAAGTTCTTTGGCGGGCAGGCCAATATGAAAGTATAAGATTAGCGACCGCCAATGACGCCAATGTAATCTGATACCCAACGATAATAGGGTACACATTCGTCGTTCTGAGTTGCACACTTGGATACAGGTGTAGTCCAGAACTTAATTTTCTCAAAATCATCCATACCATTCTTATTACAACCTTCGGCAGTTTGCATGCCACGACCATCGGTACATGCTGCAGGCACACCCGGATTTGCACCAAACCAGACAGACAAATCGCTCATCAGGTTTGAAGACAGCGTGTGCTCCATCCACATATAGGCACAATTAGGATTTTCAGCATCGGCGTGCATCATTGTAGTATCAGCCCAACCAGTTGCACCTTCTTCTGGAATCGTTGAAGCAATAGGTGCATTCTGAGACTGGAGAATGTTCACTTGAAACGGCCATGACCCTGATGCGACAACGCCCTCATTTGTAAAATCGTCCATTTGAATAAACGCATCATGCCAATACCGGGAAACCAAGGTACGCTGAGTGCGCAATAAGTCCAATGCCGCAGCGTACTGATCGGCATTAAGTTCGTATGGAGATTTGATGCCAAGATCTGGGTTATGCTTCATAAGATAGTTTGCAGCATCAGCTACATGAATAGGGCCATCATAGGCTTGTACCCGGCCTTTATTGGATTTGCCATCAGGTAAAGTCATTTCTTCAAACACCACATTCCAACTGGTTGGCGCTTCTTTAAATACGTCAGTGTTATACATTAATACGTTAGGTCCCCACATATAGGGTGTACCGTAGTGTTTACCATCAACAGTGTGCCAGGGAGCATCTTTTAAACGGTCGTCCACGTTTTTCCAGCTTGGAATAAGCTCAATATTGATCTCTTGCACGCGCTTTCCTGCAATAAGACGCAAGGACGCATCACCTGATGCGGTAACCAAATCGAAGCCGCCTTCATTCATTAATGCCACCATCTCGTCAGACGTGTTTGCTGTCTTCACCTGTACATTGCAGCCTGATGCCTTTTCAAAACCTGTAACCCAATCAAATTTTGGATCAGTCTCTCCGCGTTCGATATAGCCAGGCCAGGCTACGATGTTGACTTGACCTTCAGCATCACCTATTGCAGTCAGTTTGTCCGCTAGAGTTGGTAGCGGAAACATTGCTGCGGTAAATGCACTTAGCGTGATTATTTTTAGCGTATTATTCATCTTTATCTTCTCCTGTATATTGGTCGCTTATGTGATCATATAGATGAGTTTTTAAGCAGGTAATAACCCGAAGTCCAACTTAAAAGGCTTTTCGTTTTCTATAACATCGAGAATCGCACAAGTTATTGGAAAGTCATTAACCTGCAAGTTACCTTTATCGCAGGCATACCTGAATCCTGCTAGTAATTGCTTGCCTGTATCAACACCTTCAACGGTTATGTTTTTCATATCTGATTGAAGAATGTCTTTAAGTAGCCTACCCGTACCGAGGTGCTGGCCAAGCATGCTGTTTCTACCGCCACCAACAGTAACGTGCAGATCACCTAATCCGGCAAGATCAAAAGCGATAGGGTGTTGGGCGTCGAAATTGGTGTTAGAAGCAGTATCAGCGGATGAGCCGTTGTTTTCATTGCGTCGAACATCGTCTTTTATCCAGCGGCTGAGTAAACCAATTTCCTGAACGGCCTGATTAAACAAAGCGGCAACTGGATTTTTTGCATAGGAGTTTTCAAGGCTATGAGCGGTGAACATGGTGCTGACACCAATGCACATGAAATTCTTAAGCGCAGCACAGGCTTCAAGTCCAGTGAAGTCATCATGTGTTGCGATGTGATAGTAATCGGTTTTTAACAGATCCCGTAATTGATTGGCAACATGAATATTTTGTGATGCAAAACAAACGCGAGTGGGGTAACCCAATGCCAGTTCACGTGCTATACAAGGTCCTCCAATACCAACTATACGACCTGCCGGTGAGGTTAGTTCAGGACTAATTGTCTGCACATACGTTTGCGGTGCTAACTGTTCATTTTCGCCACTTACCAGCCCTTTAGTGACTAGCGCCAGAATATCCGGTGAAGATTGATGCTGCCCGATTGTGTCCAATGCCCATTGAACGCCAGGACTGCTAACGCCGATGACAATCACGTTAGCCTGAGCTATGATTTTACCGATCTGTTCACTCGATTTTATAGCAATGACGCTCGCAGGCACCTTGGCTCGAAGGGTAGGGTGCGATTCGGCTTCATTTAAACAATTAATGATATGGTCGTCCAATGGTGACCCGACCAGCGTTACCTCGTTATGAACAGCAGCAACACTTGCCAGTGCACTCCCCATCACGCCAGCACCTAGAATCACTATATTCGCCATAATTAAAAGATCGCTTTCATCAGTTTTTCTATACCCGTGGCTTACATGGGCATACTGTCTAAAAATTCCTGTAATCCGGTACTATCATCAACGATATCCAGCATACTAAATCGATCTCTAATAAAACGCGCTCCCGAAACGGCTTCACGATAAAAATCGGTATCAAGTTTAAGCTCTGTGGCAGTACGTTGGCATCCGGCTTCCGCCATGGCGCTATCGAGTTTTTCAAAAGGCAGCGAAATGGCCAGTAACTTTTCGCGTATGGCGTGCCAGTCTGAGTCAAATCGGTTGTTCAGTGTTTCCGCTTTTTTTTGATCGAGTGCCTTTTTGCGCGATTCTGTCATCATGTTTTCAGCGAGCTTGGGGCCGAACCTATCGAGCATTTTTTGTTGATTCAGCTGAGTTGGGCGCATGATCGGAGGTGTTTCACTATGAAGTACTTTGTTTTGTATATGCGACATTGTTATAGTCGCCACTCCAACTTGTTCACCATGTGAAGATTTTGGGTGCTTATCACCAGCAAACATGTCGATGTAGTGCGAAATCATATGCTCAGCCATGCTGCCACTGTGCGTCGTTTGCGTAAACTGAGTGCCAAGCCCCATAATGGCTGAAATGCGAGTCAACATACCCAAGGCGGTCAAGTTCCCAGAGAGCATATTGCTGGCGTTGTTTATCATGTCTTGTTCGTCGTATGCCAGTAATGTATACGGCGTGTCAGAATAGGGCGTGTCGAATAAAATGTGTGATAGCAGCCAATCGGTTTGCGAAGTGGTTCTGCAAATCACATCAGCGAACGCTGCTGATATCAGCGCTTGCGGGCATTGTGCGAGCACAGAAAGATCAAAAAATACACCTTGCGCCCCTCGACAACTTATCGATTTTTTAAACCCACCAAATGAAACGGATGCTGTACCCGTTGTATAAGCATTCATTGGTGACGTTGCGAACACCGAATAGTCGCGATTATCAAGAAAACTTGCATACTTTACCGTATCGTTTACGGTGCCAGAACCCACTGCAATGCGAACATCACAATTGCGAGTGGCATTGCGAATATGTTCAACACCATCCTCTGAGCACATAGGCTGTTTCCAAACGTATTCAGATACATTTTGTCCATCGGCGGCCAATGCTTTATAAATTCTTTTACCCAGGGCATCATGGGTAAACGGGTCGGATACAACAGCAATAGACTTGCCCTTGTGCAGTGATGCTACCAATTCAGCCTCGGCACCTTCCAAACTTTCCTGTATTTGGATGTCCTTAATACCAATATCGTATTGTTTACCTGTATCTGGCTCCACCCAATCTCCGTTCACCAGGTCTCGCAATATGCCGGTGTGATCAGTCATGTTGATCCATTATCCTGATAGTTAATTTGGGCAAATTTTACAAGCTCTTGATTAAGCTTGGCTGTTGAAGAGTAGAGATTTCTATAAATGGCCAGAAGCTCACGATAACGCGAAAAGTTTGAGCTATCCGGTTCGTATTTAACCGTTGCGCCACACATGGTCTCGGCTGCTTCAGTAATTGTGGAATACCAACCAGCACCAAAGGCTGCAATCATTCCGGCACCCAACGCTGATGCCTCAATAGTTTGACTCACTAGAATGGGTTTACCAGAGGCGTCGGCCAGCATTTGTCGCCAAAGCGCACTGTTTGCGCCACCACCAATGGCAATGTAATGGTCAATTTTGTAACCCAGTTCCGTTTCCATGTCTTCGGCACTCATTACCTGATCGAGTGTCATTGCCTCGAGAATTGCGCGATAAATATGAGATTCAGTATGACTACCGCTTAAACCAATAATGACCCCTCTGGCTGATGTGTCCCAGTAGGGGTCCATAACACCTGAAAAATAAGGTTGAACCATTAAACCATCGGAGCCAATCGGTATTTTTTCTGCGGCATGTTCAAGTTTATTAAAAACATCGGCGTCGGCTTTGCCATGCGCCACAAATTGATCCACAAACCAGTTCAATAAAAAAGCACCTGAGCGCAAACAATTTTCGAAAATAAAGCCTTCGCCTTGTGCTGCCAATTCAGTACGCCAACTGGTGTTGTATTTGTATTGCGGAGACCAAACACCGGATACGACGGCCGTGCCAAGGTTGATATACGCTCGTTCCCTTGTTGTACACGCTGTTCCCAAACCAGCACATTGACCATCGCCACCACCGGCGTAAACAGGCATCGATTTTGGCAATCCGGTTAGCTGTGATACTTCAGATGATATATTGCCAAGCAGACTCCCGGGTGGATGCAGCTCAGGGAGCCTTGATTCTTCAAGCTCCAGTGCCTCTAACAACTCTTTTGACCAACACTGAGATTCCATGTCAACGATGCCCATTGGATCGGCGCTAAACCATCCCGTGCGGTAACCACCACCACACATTTTTTGCACCAGATAAGCCTGAACATCTACAAAAAAAGCCGTTTTATCCCACACTTCCTGTTCATTTTCTTTTACCCATAAGAAACTGTACAAACAGGGCGTAACATCTGGTGGTCTGCCAGTTATACGGTGAATGTTTTCAGCGCCAAAACGATTAGAGAACGTTTTAACCTGCTCACGACACCGCTCATCAAGCCACAAAATAGAAGGGTAGGTGGGTTCGCCATTGTTACCGATAAAGGTTAGCGTTTCACGCTGGTTGGAAATAGCTAAGCCTTTGACTGAGGAAACATCATGGCCTTTGGTTTGAAGCTGAGTTACACAATCCTTGACAGCTTCGATACACGCGCTCCACCAATCGTCAGGGTTTTGTTCAAAAAAATCCAACTTGGGATTATCCATTGGAATTTCTGCTTTACCTGTCGCCACATCTTTACCGCCTTTATTCCAGGCTATGGCTTTGGTGCTTTGAGTAGAACTATCTAACCCTATGACAAGTTCATCCACCACGGTTTAAAACTCCTGACGTGTTGGTGTAACGACCATTTCCTGAATCAGCACGTTCTGCGGCATTTGATAGGCAAATAAAATCATGTCCGCCACATGATCAGCTGCAATGCCTCCACCAATACGCACTTTGTTGTCTTTGTAGGCTTTTAACGTATTAGGATCTGTTACGTGGTCCAAAACTTCAGTTTCAATGATGCCTGGGGAAATCACGATGACGCGCACATCATGTGGTGCCAGATAACTGCGCAGACTTTCAGACACAGCATGAACGAAAAATTTACTGCCGCAATAAACCGTGTGATCCGGATACACTTTTCGTCCTGCTATGGAACTCATATTTACGATGGTGCCAGCTTTACGTTCCTTCATGCTATTGATAAACGGATGCAGCGCATTCATAACGCCTTTGATGTTGATGTCGATGGTTTCATCCCACTCACCAGGGTCCTGACTGCCGATATCTGCAAGGCGTGCAATCCCGGCATTATTAAACAGACAATCGACGGGACCGTATTCATCCTCGGCAAGGGCAACGGCGTTTGCAATCGCTTCTCTGTCCCGCACATCAACTTGTTGACAAACACAATTAGGCAAGCCCAATGCCTGCATTCGATCAAGTCTGCGTGCCATTAGTAACAGCGGGTGTCCCGCCTTGGAAAAAGCCTTGGCAGTTGCCTCTCCAATGCCTGAACTGGCGCCAGTTATTGCAATGAGTGGTTTTGTCATGAGTGGCTCCTGTTACTCAAATTTTTGCCTTTTCAGCCAGGCAAAATCATGCTCTTTATAAGACCGGGTGCATTGTCAGCCTGCAGTTTAAACGCCTGCTCAGCGTCTTCGATCGAAAAACGATGTGTTATGAGCGTATCCACATCAACAACCGATTGCTGCACCAACGCGACTGCACGATCATAAACATCACCCATGCGACGAGAAAATCGTAAATCCAGTCCACGGCGTCTTGCTTGTGCTGCTGAAAAACCTGTGTACATATCGCCATCTGGAATACCCACCAGGATAACGCGCCCGCCAATCACGGCGGACATCACGGCATCTGCCATGCCATTGGGCGAATTGGTCGCCTCGATCACCAGGTCGCAGCCTCTATCGTTGGTGGCTTCACTGACAGTATCTATTGTTGAACCTGCGACGCTTGCGCCAAGGGCCAGTGCTTTACTGGCTCGGTGTTCTTGTGGGTCAATAGCAATAATTTGATGACAGCCTGTTTTCACCAGTAGTTGTATGATGCCCAACCCAATGCCACCGCAACCGAGTACTGCAATTGACTCAATAAGACGTGGTTTTGCCAGGTCTATAGCGTGAATGCATACACCCAAAGGTTCCAACATTGCACCTTGTTCAGCGCTTATTGCGTTGGGTAACTTGATCAGCGCACTCTTTGGCACAACGAGAGAGTGGGTCATTGCGCCGTTATACGGCGGAGCACCAATAAACTTAACATTCGGACAAAGGTTGTGATAGCCGCGCTGACACCATTCACAGACCAGGCAAGGAGTGGCAGGATCAACCGCAACCAGCTCGCCTTTTGCTATGTTTTTCTCCGGAATGTCTTCTAACACAGTTGCACTGAATTCATGCCCTGGTATAAAAGGCGACTGAATGGTTGCAGCACCAATGCCACCGTCTTTGTAGTAGTGCAAATCACTGCCACAAACACCAACGGCCTCTACGTTAACTAACGTCTCTTCGGGTTCGGGTGCAAGAGGCTTGAAGTCGCTAATGCGTATATCACCAGCGCCATGAATAAACAATGCCTTGCTAGTGGTCACTGGTTTGATCGTTCCACACGCTGACTAAATAACATTTTTCGAATCACCATCAAACACGTGAACCTGGGATAGATCCGGTTGCAATTGAACTTCGTCGCCGGGTCGTAACTCAAGTCGATCACGAGTAATTGCACACAGCTCTTGCCCGGCCAGGGTCAGATAAACATGGGTTTCGGGGCCGGTGGGTTCAACCACTTTAACCACACCAGTCAACGCGTTATTGTCATCGCTGGAGGATTGTTTAGATACATTAAAGTGCTCCGGGCGTATGCCGTAGTAAACAGACTGCCCCACATTTAAGTCACGATTAGCTGGCAAGGCGAATCGGGTGTTGTCAATAGATGCATAGTTGGTTCCGTTATCCTCAACAACCTGGCACTCGAGTATGTTCATCGTAGGTGAGCCGATAAACTGTGCTACAAATAAATTATTCGGGTTGTCGTAAATTTCCATCGGCGTACCACTTTGCTCAATATAACCACCGCGCATTACAACCACTTCGTCGGCCATGGTCATGGCTTCGATTTGATCGTGAGTAACATAGATGGTCGTTGTTTTTAATCGCTGGTGCAGGTCTTTTATTTCGGTGCGCATTTGCACTCGAAGTTTGGCATCCAGGTTTGAAAGAGGTTCATCAAACAGAAATACATCGGGATCTCGCACAATGGCGCGTCCCATGGCTACACGTTGTCTTTGCCCACCAGACAGCTCCTTCGGCAATCGATCAAGATAATCATCAAGCCCTAAAATGGATGACGCCCAATTGACTTTTTCATCCATGGTTTTTTTATCCGTTTTATTCAAGCGCATTGAAAAAGCCATGTTTTTTCGTACTGTCATGTGTGCATACAAAGCATAGTTCTGAAAAACCATCGCGATGTTTCGGTCTTTCGCATGCACACTATTTACTCGTACATCATCAAAAAGTATGTCGCCACCGCCAACCGATTCAAGCCCGGCAATCATGCGTAGTAGAGTTGACTTACCGCAACCAGAGGGACCCAGCAATACAACAAACTTGCCGTCATCCACTTGCAGATTGAGTTGATGTAAAACCCGAACAGACCCGTAAGCCTTATCCAGATTTGTAATTTTTACTGAAGCCATAGTACGTAATCGGGAATGGTGTTATTTACCAAAACAACACCACAGGGACCGTTACCGATCCCGTGTGGTGTCATTCTGCTAGCTAGCCAAGATCGGCTTCGTCTACTACTGCATCAACCAGTTTCGCAACCTGATCCATGCATTTTTTGGCACTACCATCGTAGTCTTGCCCGGTGAGTAGTTTACCCAGCTCTGTAGGAATCTCGTTGTTGGCCACGCCGGCCCAAATAGCAAGATCTGGTTCTGACGCCATCACGTTATCGATAGTCCACTTGACCGTATCCAGGTGACGTGTGGTACCCGCACCTTCAAGACCTTTTCTCTCGACAATGCGCGGATCGGTAAACGATGAATTTCTCATTGGCGCGAATCCACCAATCAGCGTGCAACGCGTCATGACATCTTTCGAGCAGGCCCATTGAAGGAAAAGCCACGCAGCATCAGGGTTCTTTGAATAGCGAGATAAAGCGATACTAGAACCACCCTGATGGCCCCAACCAGGTATTTCTCCAAAACCCACGTCATCACGAGAGCGTAACGTTGCGCTGCCTTCAAGTGGCTTAGCCATCTCCCACAAGCCTTTAACTTCTGAATCATCAGCATTCCAGCCAGGAAAGAACTCAGCCCAGCTTTGGCACAATGCGATTTGTCCAGAAGCACCCATCTGCCATTGCCCATCCCAGGTAGAAGTAACTGACGCAGCCGGTGCATTCTTCAATAGATTCTGGTACCACTCAAGACCGGCAATACCAGCCTCATCATTGCCAGAAAAGTTCTTGTCTTTGCCAAAAATTGAACCACCGTGTCCCCAAACAGCTTGTGTCCAGTCGCACTCTAGTGAATAGTGACCTGACTTTGCTTGTAAACCAGTGCCAAAGACGTTGTTTTCTTTCTCTGCCGCTGTGATCATCTCAACGGCTTTGGTGAAGTCTTCGTAGGTCCGCGGTACTTCAATGCCATGCTTTTCCAGTATGTCTTTTCGATACATAAGAGTGAATATAGGAATATCGAAAGGAAGGCCAATCCATTTTCCATCGTATTCACATATGCCTTCTACCAATGGTTTGGAGAAATCGTCGAAGTCGAATCCTGGCATGGCAAGATCTGGTTTTGACTCATAGTACTCAACGGGATCGAAAGTATCAGGTGAAAAAGTGGATGTCCATGCCTGGTCAAGGTAATAAATATCGTAGGTACCCAGCTGGCCTTGCACATCTTGTGTTGCTTTCGCAAGTACCTGCTCCAGCGGCACTATTTCAATTTCAACGTTGATACCTGTCAGCTCAGTAAATTCGGCTTTAAGCTCGTTTAAAACGTTGGTTGGTGGTGTAGCCTCAGACGTGTATCGAATGGTTGTGCCTGCAAAAGGTTTTCCTGCCTCACGCAGAAAATCGGCGACTTCCGCTGGTGTCTCGCTGTCGGCAGCATGCGCCATATTACCGAAGAATGGCCTGCCATTACCGCCTAACATGCCGGCGGAATACGCTGAAAAACCCACACCTGCAACACCCATTTTCTTTAGGAAATCACGCTTGGACATTTTGCCGGCAGTGAATTTGTTTGCAGAGTCAACAATGAAATTCTGTTTATTAAACCGTTTAAAACTCATTAACTTCTCCTCTTACTTAGTGTCGATGCCTATTGCATCTTTTACGTTCGATGCTATGTGCATCAGTCTTTAATGGCGCCCATCGTTAATCCTCGAACCAAATGATTCTGCACCAAAAGAATAAATATGAAGCCTGGAATTATTGCTGCTGTTCCAAGTGCAGAAATATAACCCCACTCTGAACCTGTCGATGTAACGAAGGTAGTGATTTTTACTGGCACAGTCCGTATTGAATTTGTTAAAAATAACGACAATAAAAACTCGGTCCAGGAAAAAATAAAACAAAGAACAGCGGTTGCCGCAACCCCGCCTTTTATCATTGGCAAAACAACCATGTAAAAACACTGGAAACGGGTCGCCCCATCTATCATTGCCGCTTGATCAACTTCTATGGGAACATCATCAAAGAATGATTTAAGTATAAGAAGCGCTATTGGAATATTGATAAGCGTATGCGCAATGATAATACCCAGGTGCGTGTCCCTTAACCCAAGATCGCGGAAAATAAACACAAGCGGGATAATAATCGCTATCGGTGGTAAAAAGCGTTGCGATAGAATCCAGTGCATGTAACCTTGGGCACCGCGAAAAGACAAACGAGAAAGTGCATAGGCCGCCAATAACGATATTGTGGTTGCCAGAAAAGTAGAACAGATAGCGATTATTAACGATGACATTATTGCTCCTCTGCCATCGTAGGCACCTTTACCACTGGTTCCCATCAAAACAGTAGAGTTTGACTGGGTGTCTGACTTAAACGCTCCTAGTACGGTTACTTTGTAGTTTTCAAAAGTAGGTTTGAAATCAAAAACCACTACCCGATCTTTATTAAACACTGCGGAAATCGGTTTTATTGAAGTAAGCGCAAACCAGGCAATCGGGAATATAAATACGCCAATAACAAATATGGAAACAACGTATCTTGCGATACTTTTAAAAGCCGTAATAGACATTAAAATCTAACCTTAAAGACTTTTATAAAGATACTGGCCGTAACCAGTACCAGAATGAGTGTAGCCAGTGCGACAGTAGATGCATATGGAAAATTAGCTGACTTAAAATATACCGTGCCAGCGTATGCGGTTAATGTTTCGGTTGCTGTTCCTGGACCACTGTCAGTCATCACTTTTACATAATCGTAGATTCTAAATAAATCAATACCTCGAATTAGCACAGCCAGTGCGATGATTTTCGACATCATTGGCAGTGTTAAAAATATAAACGATTGAAACCCGGTAGCGCCATCTATCGAAGCCGCCTCAAATGGCTCTTTGGGTAACGCCCTAAGCCCTGCGAGCATGATAAGCACCATAAACGGTGTCCATTGCCACACATCAGCGATGATAACTCCCAGCAGTGCAGTGGACCCGGTACCCAAAATTGGTGCCGTGGGCGATAACAGATTAAGTGCATACAATGAATTGCTGATAACACCAAACGAACTGTCGTACATAAGCAGAAACATCATGCCGGTAACAGCAGGGGGTACAACCAGAGGCAGTGTCATTAACGCTCTTAAAACACCAAAGCCTTTTTTATCAGTATCCAGTAACAGTGCAATCGACAGCCCAAGTATTAATTGAATAGCCAATGCCAGCAGAGCGTAAGTAAAGGTGATTTGTACAGCGTCCCAGACGCGCTCATCGGATATAAGCTTTTCCCAATTCCAGGACGGCATGAATTTTTCTTTACGAGTGGCCGGATTACGTTTGTAAAAAGACAACCACAAGGAATAAAGAACGGGATAAAGACCAAAAACAATGAGAAGCGAGGTAACCGGGAACAACCACGGCAATGGGTGCTCGGATGTTAACCACCTTGGGAGCAAAGCACGCTTACTCATAGACGAGCGTGCAATTCGAATTGTTAGACGCGGCGCTGCAATACTGGCATAGCATGAAGCTCATACCCCCAAATTCTTGAAGATGTCTACTAGTGAACGATAAATGAACGATTAGTGAACGATCTTCGGCTTTCTCCACTTTTCTTTTATTACCCTTCATTGGGTCAAGGACACAGTGGCTAGATTGGTGCCTTGGACTAATACTGGCGTATTGTGAAATTATTTTCAACCACAGTGATAAATTGCATAACGGAGTTTCTGCCACTCTGACCCAAAGCGTCCCAATTAGCGGCACAATCGACTCAGAGGAACTACCTATTTGGCCAATCCTGGTGAAAAACACAAGGTGAGGTAATACTGCTACTAACAAGTTGGTCAAGCTTCGATTAGGCGTCAGGTTACTGGTAATTCGTGTGCCTCAGTTCCGTTACATTGGCTGACAGGCCTCCAGACGGTCGTTCTATCCCGATAATAGGCTGAGCACCAATCAGTAACTCTGCTCGATTTAGTGCTGGTCGATTTAGTAGAACACGAAACACCGTGTTTCTATACTTTCTCTAGGCGGCGCGTCATCTCGTGCTGTGGGGTCATCGATAGAAGTATGTGCAGTGAACCGAGTTCGGCCATCGGTGCGCGAGTCAAACGTTTTAAATAACAAAGCCTCACTGTAAGTCATTTGTGGAAAATAGCACCATCGGTGAGACGAATCATAAAGCATCAGTTGCAATTCACCCATGCGTTCCTTACCCTCACGTTTCACTGGAACCAAAGTTGCGTCAGGCACTGTGGTCGCATCACACATGGCCAGTGGATGGTTGACTATGGTGCCTTTGATACTGCGCCAAATATTTATAATAGCGAAGTCTTTGTTTTGCAAATCAGCACGGTTATTCTCACCAGTAGCAACCAGATAATCCTTGAGTCTTACATGACCAGAATTGGCGCTGTAGTCGTTGTGGATGACGGTTGATGCCTCACGAATGTTTCTTGACGATCGAACCGATGCCGATGAGCTACGGCGCGTATGATCAAAAATCAGAATATCCGATGAGCCTGTTAATTTGCTAATCGTGGCTTTCACTTCAGTTTCATAGACTGTTAGTTGTGTATCATCATAGAAATCACTAACCGATGTAACTTGCTTTACTAGACGAAAGCCTTCGCGATCAAGGTCCAGTTTATCGGCGAAGGGTCTTGCGTTCTGTACTGAGACACTTTTACGAGTGTAATTACCTTCATGCGGTATCAGTTCACCTCCCGCGACTGAGGCTTTGTATACAGCCAGAGCACGATCATTTTTAAGATATTGAACGCTTGCTTCGATTGAACTCGGCATTGTTGCAGATTCCTGATTAGCAAAACTAAATTTAGTCGAGTGTGGCTGTTAAGTAGATATACGACCTTTCTCTATTTTTCCTGTTGGCGTACGTGGTATCTCTTCGATAATATCTATTTGAACGGGAATCATGTGCAACGTAGTAACAGTGTTACATCATTCATCGCTACTATAAAAATTCACAAGTGCAGAGACTTCATAATCTGACAAAGGATTATCTATCCCGGTAACACGGTCCCCGCGCACCCCAAGAAACAGTCTTGCCAAAAATTCTGAATATTTCAGCTTTTTCGCCTCATTGAATAAATTATACGCAGGGCGTTCAACTTCAAGGTTTGGATTATCGTGGCAAGCGGCACAAAGCTCCTGGTGTAACTTCCTGGCAAGCTTATGGTCAGCGTTACTATCAACGTTCCGTTCAAGCAAAGTGAGCGGGTATTTTTCCTCCCATTGACCAAGCAAGGGAAGGGCTTTAGTGTATTCTTGGTTATCAATCCACGAAGCTAACTCAATTACCTCGTTCTTGTACTGCGTTATTGGATTGCCAGATTCTTGATCGGCTAATCGAAGTAAAATATCCAAAGTCGCTAACCCACCTTGAATTCGATGTATTAGTCCCTCCTTATGGACAGGCAAGGTATCTGGAGCTTGCAAGCGTTGAATATCACCGACTATCACCCTAATTTCGGTGGCTGCGCGCCGATTGTGTTCGCCTTGAGCAAAAACAGATTGAGAACCAAAGACGACGCTCAAAGCAACGACGACAACAAAGGCCAACTGTTTGAATCGACTATTCACTATGGAAATACAGGATGAAAAACTAAAATCTAACTGCCGCTCTGTATTGAAAGGAATTCACCCTAATCGATACAGAGCGGCAAACCGTTGCTGTGCTACAAACTACTCTAGTTCGACTTTGACTTCCATTGGCAGGCTTTCATCTGCAGCCCATTCCAGCATGGAACCATCGTACATTTTCGCGTTTTTATTACCCAGTATTTCGTGAGATGCAAACCAACCCAATGATGCCCAGTGACCAGTGTTACAAAAATTGATTTGATCGCCTGATGTATCAGCATTCGCCGCTGAATACAACTTCTGCAGGGAGTCTTTGTTCCTGAATGACCCACCGCCATTCTTGGTAAGCCAGTTCTCGGGAACATTCAATGCTCCGGGTATGGTGCCACTGCGCTTTGCTTTGCCGTGCTTATTGATGCCGATATACTGATTGTTTGGGCGGTTATCAATCAGAGCTATACCATTCTCTTGTGCATCTACTACATCTTGTTTACTCACCAGCATTTCTTCACGAACTGAGGCTTTAAAGGTTTTGGCTGCTATTTCAGTTGCGCCTTTTTCCAAAGGATTAACCGGCTTTTTGTTATCATCTACCTCCTTGGTATAGGCAGCCATGCCGCCATCAAATATTGACACTTCATCGTGGCCTAAAACTTTAAACGTCCAGTAAATACGAGTTGCCGTGCCCATATCCACCGCTTTTGCCCCGGCCGGAACCAGCACCACGTGTGTGTCATTGTCTATGCCTAAACTGCCAATCAAAGCTTCGAGTTTTTCAATTGGTGCAAGCTGCCCCGGTGTGCCATTTGCATCTGCAGCACGCCAGCCATCTTTTAAGTACGCTGTGTAGGCAGCTCCAGGAATATGCGCTCGCAGATAATCTGTTTTCGATTTACCTGCAATACCGCCTCTGGTATCTAAAAATGCAACCCCTTCCTTGCCTATATTTGCCTTTACCCAGTCCAGATCGACTAATGGTTCCGCACTAAGGGCCATTCCACTAACCAGGCAAAGCATAGTTGCACACGCTAGTTTTGAAAATACTCTGACGAGTTTAAGTTGAATTGTTTTCATGTACCGCCTCCATAATTTTGATTGAGTCAAACAGTGATAACCTTTGAAGATGACAATATACTGTTTAGGATGTAATCCCAATCAGCGTCGGTAAACCCAGCGTTAGATTGATCGCTGATATCAACAACTATTTCATTGCTAGACAAGTCAATTTGCAACGAGTTGACAGCAAAGTCTTGATCGTTAAAGATATTGGTTTTTAAAACAAGTGTTGAACGGCTACACTCGCGTGCTTCGGGCGTATTCATACGCTTAATACTGTATCAGCAGAGCGCATCATATCCCCAAGCGCTGTCTGATCACAGAACTCGAAGTGCTCCTGCATTTGTTGAACAGTGGTTACTGGTACAATTTCTGCCAGTTCCAGTAACTCAGCTTGCTCACTGTTCGCTTCTTCCTCGCTTAAAGTTCGATGCATAAATACCAGTGTTACTGCGTGACCAAAAATTGTTAATCCTGAAGCTACTCGCATTGCCTCTAGCAAATCGTTCCGTGCCAGTAATACAATGGTACGGGTTTCTATCTTTTCATCAGCCATGGCTTTTCGCTTCCAATAGGCCTTATAGACTGACTACGTGCCTGGCAAAGCCGATCATTTCAGAATTGCTGGTTTGACTACCCATTTCAATCGGACATACTTGTTTTGGTGCAAACCGTTCCCAGGACGACTCACACACAACAACGCTCATCGCCGATTGTAATACTGATTGAATGCGAGGTTCTGAGGCGAGAGTAACGGCATCGTTTGTCAGGAACATAGCCCAGCGACAACCATTGCGTTGCGCGGCTCCACAAAGGCCCACCAAAATGTTTAGTGACGCCGGTGAAGTAACGTGGAACATTAGATCAATTTGGCGGGACACGTATTAGTTCTTCCGCTGGCGGATTCTTGAAATAATGTATCCGCTCAAGAACGCAATTGCAACTGATAATCCCCAAAAGAGCCACGAAACAGGTTGTCTTGGGAAATGTTGACGCTCGGTACTTTCGGCTTTATTCGCTGTAGGTACGGTTGGCAAAGCATTTGAGCTACCGTAGCTTCCTGCATCGACCGGTAGATCGGATTGTGAAGCCCAACGTACCCAACCGTCCAGGTAGACACGTGGAGTCAAACCGGCAGCTATCAGCCGAGCGTAGTAGCCGATACTTGCGTAGGAATTTGCAGCATAAGCAATAACGGGGTGATCAGTCGAAATTGAATCGAGTGGTACTGCAGTTTTCATGCTCCCTGCAGCATCAAACCAATAGCTATAACTACTCGAATCTGCTCCGGGTATGTGCCCACCTCGATGCGCATTGACAACCTGTCCCCAATATTCTTCGTCTGATCGACCATCCAGTATCGTTGGGTTATTGTGCAAAACCAGTTGCATCATTTCGTTGTGTAATACGATGTTATCTGAACGCATAAGGGTTTGCCAAACCTGTATTCGTGTTGGTGGGGCCAACGTGCCTTTTGAGAATGACCACTTCGACTTGGAGTCAATTAGTTCAGTCATTGATGGCTTTAGTATTGAAATTCTGTATTGACCCGCCAAATGCAGAATACCGGCCATTGTATCCTTGCGTGTCATTTTGTTGCCGATAACAAGCACGTGCTCTGAACCGTTTAATCCAACAGTACCGAGTTTCCAAAGCAATCCTGAAAAGTTTGCCAAGCGTTGCTTAGAAGCCATAAGCTCTTCTATGGGCAAACAATTAGCTTTGGCTAGCGTTGATTTCCTACATTCACTTTCAACACGAACATCAACGATTTTAGATTCCTCTGGGATTGCATCGACGTACGAAATGGGCGAATACCCAATCGCAAAAGATTGCTGAGTAAACAGCACAAGCGTTACAAATAAAAGCGTTTTAATGGGCAAAGAATAAGGCAAAAGAATGATTGTGTGCTCGGTCTGTCAGCAACCTTGAAAACGGGTCTTTTTTTCAGTTCCACCTGCGGCCTCCGTCACAGGAGGGTTTTCGATATAGTATTGAACCAGGTCTAATACCGGTACCTGTCCAAATTCTCCAAGATCCATATCTTCGAACAGTTCTGCGCTTTGAGGTGTTGCTGCAAATTCGACATCGCTTTTGGATTTAGCCGCCATTGGAAACATTAAGAGGGCGACCAAGTACATACAAACAAGGGATGCGATGCAAAATAATCCGTGTGACAGTTTCATATTACCTCCATCTGGATAGCAAAAACGCGGGCGTATTAACTATCACCACTTACTACCAGGTACATTCCGACCATCGCAACGACGAAGGCAATAATTAATGCAATGAGTGTAATATCCACGGCTCAATCTCCACGGTAATGTTTGACAAGATCACCCATATCGATAGCATCACCTGTTTCTGGATTGATCACCTGTGGGGTAAAGTGCGAAACGCCATTTCGGTCAGTTTTCATAGACACTGGTGGTACTGCGTAGACATAAACCAGTCCGCAAAGACTGATAAGCGCTACTGCACCCACATATATAAATGCGCATTTTTCATGTTTTGTTTTATCTTTGAACATAATGCTAATTTTTTTGAATATAAACATTCCAGCCATTTTTAACACTGGTTGTTTCAAGGTGCGTTGCGTTAAGCCCTGCACACATCGGTGGCAAAGCCTCCATAGAGGTTGGGTTATCAACCATGACTTCGATCACATCACTCGAAGCACTGCCAGACAACGCTTTTTTAGTCATTAGCTGCGGGCGAGGACAGGAATCACCGAGGCAGTCCACAGTCTGACTTATCGGATAAGACTGCCCGCTTTGCAAAGTCACTTCGCGAGCCACTTCATGCTCGCCATTAGTCTTATTTTCTGAACTTTTGTTTTTCTTGCCAAATAAACCCATAGTTTTTCCTGATAGCTGCGTTGAGAGCTTATTGTTAGCCTACGTTAGACATTGACTTTTTCTACCGATTCTTTCTTAAGAATAGCACGGTAAATAAACGCTAAAATCAAGGTCTGCACAATACCAAATACCACCGCTGGAATGCCGAACCGTTCCTGTAATGTCTTTGCATTGATGTGGCCAAACTGCAAAGCCGCCAGGTTAGGGTTGCCAGTCATGCTCGATGGCGCCGGTGGCCAGTAGTTATATGACCAAATCAGCGAAAATAAAAACATGCCAATAAATGTGAACAGCAAAGCCCACAAGGCGCCAATATCTCCTTCGCCTGTTTTAACCCAGGTTGATACCGTACAGGCACCGGCCAGAACCATACCAATACCGAAAATGAATAGCCCGATCACCTGATTTAAACCGACGTCAAAACTCATTGGGTTGCCATCTCCAAGTGTTATAAAGACGGTAAATCCCATGGTTAGTATCATCATTGCCACAAGCAAAGCCTTGGTATTACGAAAGGATTTAAATAATATGGCGTCGCGCAATGCAGCGGTATTGCAAAAGCGTGAGCGTTGCACGAGGATGCCAACTGCGGAACCAAATACAAACGCTAATACACATTCTCCAATGATGCTCATTTTACCCCTCCAGTATTCGTTTGTAGATCATGGAGCCTGTCCAGGCACCAGCAATGATGCCGGAAATGGCAAGATACCCACCCAGATTAATTTCCGGGGTTAAGCCAAAAAATGTCGATACGTTACAGACAAATGCCAACCGAATACCAATTCCCATCATAAGACCACCGATACTAATCAGTACCCATTCGCTGAGCCTTCTTGGAAAGCGAATTCTGAACTCTTTAGACAGAATCGCGCCAACAAACGCGCCAAACAACATGCCAAGACTTATATAGATTTTCCAGTAACCTGCGTCCGGTTCAAACACAAGGTTCCAAAACGGTAAGCGTGAAAGCTCATCACCCATAACAGCCTGCGCCATAAGCCCGGTCATCATGGTTTCGCCGCCACCGACGGTCCAGGCACCAATAGACACAAACAAAAAAATATCTAAAACGGCGATGATCGAAAGCGCTATAACGGGATCGAGTGTTCTTTTAAAAAAATCCAAAATAGAGACTCCAACAATAAGATGCTCTAGCAATGGTACTGGATAATCCTAAAATTTCATAATAGTGGATAATTTTCAGACCAATGGTCGGTTGGATGGGTGCTTAGGTCGTGTCTTGTTTGACCCGTAGAGCGAGCATTTGGCTTGCCTGAATTTAATCGACTTGATTGAGTAACTATCCAAGCTGAATTTGCGCTAACCGCAGGCATTCATCAACCGTTGTAACGGAACCAACGGTAGTCTCTGAACGCAGACTAGCAGCAGCTATAGCGTGTCCTAACAACACACATTGCTCAAGCGGACGCTCTGAGTGCACGCCATATAAAACGCCAGCCGAAAAGGCATCACCTGCGCCGACGGAACCTTTGATAAGGTCCGGTTTAACATTAATCGATGGTACCAAAAACTCATCACCCGACTTGTTCACAGCTGCAGCGCCGCCGGGGAAATGCACAATAACAAAATCCATGGCGCCAATGCTCAACAAATGTTTGGCTGCCGACATACAAGCATCTGCATCGGCTTCACCATTGTGAATAGTTTCGATGCGGCTTAAGCACCCAGCCTCATAATCGTTGACGATAAGGCTATTGAGATATTTCAGACACGGCAACGCAAGCCGGCGGTTAACATCAGCATCTATTGAAACCATTTCAATATTGGTGTGTAAACCGACAGATTTTGCGCGTTTAAGTATTTCAACCCAACCATTAACTTCCTGCTTCCAGGGTTCATCAAGAATTTTATGCACACCCAGTAAACCCAAATGCAGAATTTTTGCGCGACAGCGCTCTACGTTAATGTGATCTGGGGTAATTAAATCGTTAGCGCCGGTATGATGAAAAAACGTACGCTTTCCAGTTGACTCAACGGACATAACATCGGTAAACGATGTGGTTGCATCTGCAGTGCGCTGCAACTGCGTGGTATCTACACCGCTTAGTTTTGCTTGCTCTACCAGGAAATCACCTGCTACGTCCTTGCCGAGTAATCCGGCTGCATACACGGGTAGTGATGCATCCATTTTTTTTAAATCGATACTGACATTGTGTGCTGAACCGCCACCTTGCTTATCGGTGCGTAAAGTAAGAGCAAGAGATTCTTCATTTGGCCAGTGATCAATTATTCTAATTTGGTCTAGCGTCCAGCAACCAGCGCACAAAATACCCTTTCGCAAACTCATGCCAGCAAGGTTTCATCGGTAACCTGGGCATCCTGCTGAAGTGATCGATCAGCGTTTATGCCAGCTTCTTTGAGGTCACTATGATAAGCAGTAACGGCATCAGCTGGACTGAGATCTCCCTGAATGACTTTGCGCATGGTAGATACCAGCAGCTCAGGGGATTCAGACAAATTGATTTTGCGACCAAATAACGCAACGCGCGCACCTGCTTGCTCCGCTTGATGCACAAGCTCGAATGTGTCTCGACTTGTGCCTTTAGCTCCGCCTAAAATGCCGACGATTAAGTTCTTTGGGTCGTAGTTAGCTAACTCTTGCATGGCTTTATAACCATTGAACTGTATTTTTAAGAAATGAGGTGACTCTTTGCTCGTTACACCAGCAAGCGTTTTTACAATCATGTCGTTAATGTAAAAACCTAAATCTGACTCGCTTATGCCGATGTCGAATGCGGGGTTAAACACCTCAAGAAAGTGTCGGATATTGGTTTCCATCAGCTCCTCTCTGAATTTCCGGTATTGGTTTAAGGAATCCAGGTCGTGGTTTAAGTCGTTTGAGTAGGTAATGGAGTAAAGGCCGAGATCGGTAATGTGGGTTACAGCAGGTAGCAGGGCACTACGAAAGGGTCGAGATGCTGACGCACGATAGCGACCACCGCGTGCCACCCAGATATCAGTTGTGTCGTTCAGTCGCACTGCCGGAGTTACCGAACTGTTGGTAAACACACCCGCTTTTTGATGAATTTCTGCAGACGATGCAGACATCAGCATAATATCAACTAAGCCGCTTTCAACCATTTTCTGCATGGCAGCCAGATAGTCAAGTTTGGTTTTTAATTGATCTGTCGCACCGGCAACCGGGCCTGGCCCGGTTGCTCCGAAGCCCATATCAGCATCTTTTGCATCAGCAATGACAAAATCGATTGGGGTGTATGCACCTGAGCGAATGCGTGCAAGCTTTTGATCGAGAGTTTTTTCCATTCAGTGTCACCGAACCTTTAATGTTATCTAAAACAACACTTTCTCATCGAACGCAATTGTGTTCAAGGCAATACTGCAAAACAAATCTAGGGAACCTAACCTGGCTTGTAATCTCTATCGGCTTCAGGGTCACGTACATCAAAACCAATTGCTTCTATATCGTCCCACACGTTTTGAGGAATATCTGCGCTTGCCCAGGCCAGAGTTTGTTCGATGCGTTCAGGTTTTGTTATTCCTACAATGGTGGATGTTATTTTCTGGTTTTTCATTGAAAATTGTAGTGCCAGCGCACCTGGGGCAATACCGTTATTTTTACAAATAGATTCTATTGCCCGAACGGGAGCCAATTTACTATCATCGGCGATTTGATAAGTAATGCGGGGCATGGCGTCACTGCCTTTAGCAAGTACGCCTCCGGCAAACGGTGCAGCATTGAGAATGGCAATATTGCGGCTTGCGGCATGGTCGAACATATCATTAGCAGAGCGATTCAGCACGGTATACCGATTGTGGCTGATGAGTGCATCAAAAGGCCGCTCTCGTAAAATCGGAAACATGATGTCTATATTGCCCATGGCGATACCCACAGACTGCGCTATACCTTCTTCTTTTATTCGGAACAATTCATCCAGCGCACCACCTTCGACTGTAATTTCTTTTAAATCTCTGGCATGTTCCGGGTCGTGTAAATGCAGCATTGGAATGGTGTCGATGCCAAGGCGTTTAAGACTTTCTTCGAGTGATTGACGCACACGACTGGCATCGAGGCGTCCGGTTTTCATATCCCGATCAATCTTTGTCGAAAGCACAAACCCATCGGGTAAACCACCACGTTCGCGCAAGGCATCACCTATGCGTTGCTCACTTCGGCCAAAACCATAATTGTTAGCTGTATCCAAAAAATTGACTGGCCCTTCGAATATAGCTTGTAAGGTTTGACGAGCACGCGCATCGTCTACCTCATAGCCGTAGGTATCGGGCATGTTGCCGAGGCCTGATGCACCAAAGCACAATGGTGTTACATGCAAGCCGGTATCGCTAATGGGTTTTTGAATCATTTTTTAGTTTTAATTCTGTAGAAGTCGCTGGCGGTGCCAGAGAATACGCGTTCGCGCTCTGATGAAGTGAGTTCAGCCGTGAGTTCATGAGCCAGCTTGAACCAGTTTTCATATTCGCAACGCAAACGTACTACCGGCCAATCCGAACCCCACATGATGCGATCAGCACCAAACACATCTAGCAAATGATCGGTATACGGTTTTAGTGCCTCGAGTGACCAGTCAGTATCGGCTTCGGTAACCAGTCCAGACAATTTACAATAGGCATTGGTGTCCTTGGCCAAGCGTGTCATGCCAGAAGCCCATTGTTGGTAATTCGTTTCACTATGATCACGGAATTGTGGCTTCATGCAATGGTCGATCACCGATCTCATTGCGGGGTATCGAGTTAACAAGGTATGAAAGTTGTTTAAATGACGTGGGAAACCCAGACAATCAAACGTTATTTCCAAATCAATTATTGCCTGATAAGCCCACTGAACATCGTCGCGCAGCATCCAGTTATCATCGGCGATGTCCTGAATCATTGGACGAACGCCAGCAAATTTAGGATGAGTAGCTAGCTGGCGCAAGTGGTCTATCTGCGATGCATCTTCAAAGTCTATCCAGCCGACGACCTTTGCTACGTGCGCAGTAGCATCAGCAATGCCAAGCATATAGTGGGTTTCAGCTATGCTGGGCGCAGCTTGAACCAGTACTGATTGCTCAATGCCAGTGGCATACAGGCCACTTTCAAGATCGGCCGGGGAGTAGGGGCGGCTGAGAATGTCATCGTTCTCCGGCATCCAGCCATAATCGCCACGAGCCGGATGCCAGTAGTGTTGGTGTGCATCGATACTCACTTGATAACGCCTTTTTTCAAAATAATGTTGCCATAAAGCCGGCGTTCTCCAGTTTGCACCACGGTAAATGCCTTGGCGGCGCGCTCATAAAATGCGAATCTCTCCAGCGACATTATATCTCTGGGGGCATCAGCTGACTGGTTGATTATTTTTTGAAAATCTTTAACCGTATCGGGTACTGCTTTCGGATCATCGACTACCTGCATGCAGTACGCAGGGTCTGGCACAAAGGAGTCTAGCGGCATCAATGACAAAACCGCTGTGAGTATTTCGCTGTTATTCGAGCCATCTGCGCGTATACAAGCCGGACCACAGGACTCAGCAGGGAAATTTGCATCAACCAGCGCAATTTCATCGCCATGGCCCATTGCTCTTAGGGCATATAGTAATTCTGGCGAAAGGATAGGGTCGATGTTATGCAGCATTTATAGCTCCTTTTGAGACGTTACAAGTGCGTTTGCTACCTCAATGTTAAGGCAAACTGGAGCGTGGCGCCCTGGCAAGTTAGTTAGCAATTCCGACAGTGGTTTATCATCAGGCCAGTTTTCCACATTTGCCCAGAATAGTTGACAGGGTCCGTCTAAGCAATTAGCGTGGGGAACGGAGTGGAACAGCATTTTCCCAATTTTTGCTATTCTGGTACTTCTGACCCACTTCTCAAAATATAAAATGCTCGCCGAAAACATGATCGGTCTTGCAGCGGTTCTTATCAGTCAAAACGACAAATAAGGACTGGTTGATTTGAAAAACTCGAGGAAAACTATGTCTAAACTATTTAAAGGAACCGTCTTTGCGCTTTGCGCAACGCTTGCTCCGACGGTTGCTAGTGCAGAAGGCGACTATGACGGTGTCGTGGTCAATATCTTAACCAGACCCGGTCCTGTTATCGCCCAACGAATCGTTGAGCGAGGAGAGGAATTCAAGGAAATGACCGGCGCTGAAATTCGCGTTGCAGAAGTACCGTTCGCAGAGCTTTTTCAAAAGATATTAACCGACTGGGCCACTGGTACAAAGTCGATTGATGTCGGTGTTTTTGCTTCTGGTTGGGGAGTTGAGTTGGTCAGCGGTGGCCTGGTTGAAAATCTTGATCCTTATGTTGAAAAAGACGAAAAACTCGATATTGATGACATCGCTTTGTATTTTCGCGAATTTAATCAAAAAGTAGAGGGGTCAACCTACTTCGTTACATTAGATGGCGATTTCCAAATGCTTTACTACCGTACAGATGTTCTGGCAGAAGCCGGACTGGAACCACCACGCACCTGGGAAGAGTACCTTGAGGTGGCAGCAGCCATCCACGGTAAAGACATGAACGGTGATGGTGAAGAAGATTACGGCTCGTGTATTTTCAAAAAGCGTAATGCGCAATCTTACTTTGCAGTGCAATCGATGGCGGCAAGTCGCGTGCAGTCTAAAGGTACAGCCGAAGGTCTATACTTTGATGCAGAAACCATGGCACCTAAAATCAACAATGCGGCCTGGAAGAAAGCCTTTGAAATTTATAAAGAGACAGGCAAGTACGGACCACCTGATGAATTGAATCAGGACATTGGCGACACGCGTGGCCTGGTTATCTCCGGTCGTTGCGGCATGGCAATTGACTGGGGTGATATTGGCCCCTTGTCTATTGAGGAAGGTAGTGCAATTAAAGATAAAGTCGGGGCAGTCATGATGCCAGGGTCAAGCGAAGTACTGGATACTGAATCTGGTGAACTGGTCGCCTGTACTGACGAGATCTGCCCGCACGCAATCGATGGTGTTAACTTTGCACCGTTTGCGGCATTTGGCGGCTGGACTGCGGCCATCAGTAAAGCTTCTGACGACAAAGTGAAAGCGGCAGCATACGATTTCCTGAGCTACATGAATCAGGCTGCACAATCCAACGTCGATGTCACTATGGGTTGGACGGGCTATAACCCATACCGCAACTCACAATTGGACGACACAGCTGCATGGGTTGAAGCAGGGTTCAGTGAAGAATCGGCTCAAAACTACCTAGGTGCAATCAAGGACAGCCTGAATAATCCAAACATGGCATCAGACTTCCGTATCCCTGGAGCACAGCAATACACGGGCGTTGTTCTCGATCGCGAAGTTGCACGCTTTCTGGCTGACGAGGTCACTGTCGATGAGGCACTGGCCAATATTGAAGAAGGCTGGGAAGAGATTACAGAGGACTTTGGTCGTGAAGATCAAGCGACAATGTACAAACTGTCGCTCGGTATCACCAATTAAACGTTAATAGAAACGTAATAGGGCGGGCGACAATGTCGCTCGCCCGTTCATACCCAAAATTAAAATAAGCGGCGACTATTTTTCGTGGACCAGTGGCTCGATAAACATATGGGTCGGCTTTTTCTGACTCCAGCAGTTGTTCTTATTCTTGTTTTTTCAATATTCCCTCTTGTTGCCTCACTTATTCTTGCTTTTACACGGATACGTTTTTCCGGTGGTGGATTCAAGGTCCGCTTTGCCGCATGGCGTAACTTTGATAAACAATTTTTCGGATCCGAACAATTTCATTTATTGGGCACGTTCGGGCCACTGTCCGTTTTAGCCTGGATAGTGGGCCTAATTGCCTCAGCTGCACTGATCTGGTGGATTTATCGCTACTGCCGCAGTCACTTTACTGTGATTGGTTTTATTGGTCGGCTGATCACGTTTGCTATGGCGCTAAGCCTGGTATGGCTGTTTGCTGCAACTTTACTTAGCGGACGTCAATTCGGAACCGTCGGCACCACTTTATTTTATGTGGTTATTGGGTGCGGCTTGCAGTTTCTCATTGGTACGGCACTGGCGTTCGCCTGCTCGCAACATATACGTGGAAACCGTACCTTTCGTGTCATATTTTTCATACCAATGATGATCACGCCAATCGGTGTGGGTTATATTTTTCGAATGTTGGCAGATACATCTAAGGGCCCCTTTGCCAATATATGGCAATGGTTTGGTCTTGGTGACTGGTCCTGGGCAACTGACCCCTGGGCATCACGTATCTTTATCGTTATCGCCGATAGCTGGCAATGGATACCATTCGTATTTATCATGATGCTGGCAGGATTCGAAAGCGTGTCAAAAGACCTCAACGAAGCTGCAGAAATTGATGGTGCTGGCAAGTGGATGACATTTCGCGAAATCATTTGGCCTCAAGTATTGCCGATAGCCGCAACAGTTATGCTGATTCGAGTTATCGAGGCATTTAAGATTGTTGATTTGCCAAACATAATGACAGCGGGTGGGCCAGGTATAGCAACAGAGTCTGTGTCTCTTCAGTCGTACTATGCCTGGCGCTCACTCGATCTTGGCTCAGCCTCCGCAATAGCTTACATACTGCTTTTTATAACGGTAGTTATATGCGTATCTTTTTTCAATCTTGTTGTGCTTGCGCGCGTTAGGGCTAAACCATGATTCGCAGTCTGTTTGAACCACGCAAAATTGGCGAGATGGCGCCAGCCACTAAACTATTGCTGTATTTCATCCTTTTTGCGTGGTCACTGTTTGTAATCTTCCCTATTTACTGGTTGCTAATCACGTCGTTTAAAACGCCAGCAGCCGTTAATGAAGGACCGTTTTTTTTACCGTGGGTGGATTTTAAACCCAGCTTGCACGCTTGGAAAGACCTGTTCGTGTATGACTTATCCGATACCATGCGCGCCTATTTCAATTCCATTGTTATCGCTCTCACAGCCACTGCTTTGTCGGTTTTTGTCGGTTCATTGGCAGCTTATTCGCTGAGCCGAATCGAATTTGCACCAAACCTCATCACAATACTTTACTTTGTTGTATTGCTGATTGGCGCAAGTGTCGCCATTGGAGTCTATAAAACCGACCTTTGGTTAACGCTTGCGGTGGTAGTTGCGCTATTTTTTCTGCTAGCCAGGGCGGTGGGACGCTTGTACACGGCCAGATTGAAAAACGGAGACATTCTTTTCTGGATTATCTCTCAACGAATACTTGCGCCTATCGTAGTGGTTGTTCCGATCTATATGATGTTCCAGTCAGTAAAATTGCTCGATACACACATCGCTTTGATAATCACGTATGCAGTGGTCAACTTACCAATTGTTGTTTGGTTGATGTTTGATTTTTTCAATTCTATTCCACGCGATCTGGAAGAGAGTGCACAGCTTGACGGTGCAACAATGATCATGACGTTTCGCGAGATTGTACTGCCATTGTCGCGAACAGGTCTGTCGGCCACAACACTATTGGTCATGATATTTTCCTGGAATGAATATCTGTTTGCTTTATTTATCTCAACTTCCAAAGCGCAAACCCTACCAATTCTGGTTGCAGCCATGAACGCAGGTGAGCGCGGTATTTTGTGGTGGACCATGTCGGTTGCTATCATCATCATGATTATTCCAGTTGTGGTAATGGCCGTATTTCTTCAAAAGTATATTTCCAAGGGGTTGCTTGTGGGTGCCGTAAAAGGATAGCTAATGGTTATTGAAACTAACAACACAAGAGCCGTAGCCAAAGGCATATCAGTTCACGAATTTAACAAGTTTTATGGTGCATTCCATGCGTTAAAAAATATGTCTCTTGAGGTATCTCCTGGAGAGTTTCTGGTGCTACTTGGCCCGTCTGGTTGCGGCAAATCAACTGCATTACGCATGATTGCAGGTTTAGAAAGCATCACTTCGGGTACATTGATGATTGGTGACCAGGATGTGACAGACGTGTTGCCAAAATACCGCGATATTGCCATGGTGTTTCAATCGTATGCGCTATACCCGCATAAAACAGTAGCTGAAAATATTGGCTTTCCACTGAAAGTGGCAAAAACACCTAAAGCAGAAATGGAAATAGCTGTCAAAGCAGCAGCCGAACAAGTGGAACTGGGCAGCTTGCTTGATCGGTTGCCAGGCCAGCTCTCGGGTGGACAACGCCAACGTGTGGCCTTAGCGCGTGCAATCATACGCCGCCCGTCGGTATTTCTAATGGATGAACCTTTGTCGAATCTGGATGCGAAGTTGCGTGGCAATATGCGCGCCGAACTTAAGCACATGCAGGCTTCCTTGGGCATTACCACAATTTATGTTACCCACGATCAAATTGAAGCAATGACGCTTGCGCACCGCGTGGCTATTATGAAAGACGGTGAGCTGCAGCAATTAGGTACGCCAAAAGAGGTTTACGCTAATCCTGCAAATCTATTCGTAGCGGGCTTTATGGGATCACCACCCATGAATTTTGTAGAAGGGTCTATCACTAACGGATTATTTACTGCCGAAGGTATTTCATTACCGGCACAACAGCTACCCGAAATGCAGAACGTAACACTCGGGTTTCGACCAGAAGATTGTACGGTGGTTGAAAAAGGCCAAGGCCAAATCGACGCACAGGTTTTCACATTAGAGATGACAGGTGATCAATCGCTGGTAACATTCAGATCTGGCGATAAATCGATGGTTGTTAAGATGCCAAAAGATTTTGAAATCTCACCAGATAGCTATGCCGCAATCCAATTTGATTCTGCACAGGCGTGCTTTTTCGATACATCCAGTGGTCAGCGACTGTATGCCCAAAATGTCTAAGTTGATACGCTAAGGTATATATCAATAAGTTACTGGAAGCCTTATTGCGCATAATCTTGGGCCACATTGGCAGATTGAGACAAATTGATACGCTAACCTGATCGCGTCGCGCTTGACGACACACGCTGTTTGGTCCATCGTGAACATTGATCAATTCAGGGTACAAGGTGGCACGTATATAATTCGGCAACTCACTTCTATACAGCGATTAGAAATGGTATTCGATAAATCTGGTTTTTGACAAAGAGTATTGGATAAAGAAAGAAGCTACGCCGCAATACCGTAATAAGAAAAATGCAATTGCCACAACAGGGGAGAAAATGACGAACGCAGTAGCGTCTGATCTAGTTGAAAGTGCAGAGCAAGTGGTAGCAGCTCAAGGTGTAGCCAAATCGTTTTCTGGCGGGTCAGTGATTGCCCTGCAGGATGCCAACTTCACTGTAAAACAGGGGTCGTTTGTATCGCTCGTTGGTCCTTCCGGATGCGGTAAATCCACATTACTACGACTCATTGCGGGATTAATCGAACCCACCCAGGGGCATATCGAGGTTCATCAAACACAAGTCAAGCGTGCTCGACAAGACGTGGCCATGATGTTTCAGCGTGCCACGCTACTCGAATGGCGAACAGCTATAGAAAACGTCCTCCTACCAACCGAAATTCGTCGCACCCCAAGCTCTGAAGATAAAAATCGCGCGATGGAGTTATTAAATCTTGTCGGTCTTGGTGATTTTGCGTTTTCTTTTCCAGCCCAACTTTCTGGTGGTATGCAACAGCGTGTAGCGTTGGCACGCTTGCTTCAAACCGGTGCCGATATTTTACTACTCGACGAGCCGTTTGGCGCATTGGACGAATTTACGCGTGAAAAACTGAATCTGGAGTTACTTCGCATAGTGAGTGAAGTGAAGGCAACCACCATATTTGTCACACACAATATTTCTGAAGCAATTTTTCTTGCTGATGAAGTTTATGTTATGACCCCACGACCAGGACAAATAGCCAAGATAGTACCGGTAAATTTACAACGTCCGCGTGAACTATCAGTACAAACCAGCGCTGAATTCAACGAACTCGTAGCACAGGTTCGGGAAACACTCGGAGCGCTATAGTTTAGTGAGCAATACGATCGACATAGACAAAAATTCTACAGCGATCAAATCGCGCGGTAGCGCGCTAAATATTAATCGAGTGCTAAAGCACGCGACCATTTTTATAGTGCTGGTTCTGGCCTGGGAGATCGGCTCGAGAATTGGCTGGCTGGACCCGCTGTTTTTTCCAAAGCCAACCGATATTCTTGCGTCCATCTTTCGTATTTATGTAACACAGGGCAATGTCTGGTTTCACTTATACGCAAGTCTTGGGTTGGTGTTTGCAGGGTTTATTGCCGGGTCTGTACTCGGTGTTGTTTTGGGCAGCCTGGTAGGGTTCAGTGCGGTAATTCGTCGCTTTATCAAACCTTACGTTATCGTCCTTGAAGCAACACCACGCATTGCCGTTGCTCCACTGCTCATCGCATTGCTCGGGTTCGGCGCGGCATCAAAGATCGCCATTATTATGCTGGTGTGTTTCTTTGCACCGTTTATCAATACCCTCTCGGGTGTTATCAACGTCAACGAAGAAAAATTGGAGTTGTTTGAATCTCTGGGCGCGTCCAAATTTCAGATATTCACAAAGCTTGTGTTGCCCGATGCCATCCCGGTGATAATGGCAGGCGAACGCTTGGCTTTGACTGCTGCGTTATCAGGTGTATTGGTTGCAGAATTTATACAGCGCGATCAGGGAATTGGCTCACTTATTTTAACCTACACACGCAATTTAAACATGGCTTCCGCATTTGCCTGTATTTTCACTCTCACACTGATTGGGTTTCTGATCTTTCGTGGTATGGAATGGCTCGATAACCGAATTGCGTTCTGGAATCACGATGATGGCATGACGAGGGTTGGTTCGCGTAGCAAACAACGGTGGTTGAAACAGCACGGTGAACCGCAATGAACGATTCACTGAATCTCTATGAAAATACATTGCACGTTCCGCTTTGGCGCCGAGTTTTACCACACATACTTCTTTTTGCAATGCTCGTTGCATTATGGGAACTGGCCGTAAGAGTCGGCTGGATTAATTCTATTATGGTTCCAAGCCCGTCAGCCATTGGACAGGCCATCATCGAGCTTTATTTTGTCAAAGGCACTATTTACAAACACTTTTTCATAACCCTGACCGAATCTGTTGTCGGGTTTGTCATTGGTGCCTGTATTGCAATAGGGCTGGCAGTTGGTTCTTCACTTTGGGGTCCGTTCCGTCGTTATGTTTATCCCTATGCAATCGTACTGAACGTTACCCCTGCCATTGCACTCACCCCAGTAATCATCACCTGGTTTGGCT
>CALIMV010000138.1 GCA_938045275.1 uncultured Granulosicoccaceae bacterium | reverse complement strand
TAGCCCGCTGGGTCAAACAGACTGATCCGGACTCTGCGTTATGTTCTTTCGCCATAGCACCACTATGCCTGTAGAACATGCCTTGATTCCGAATCAGTCTGTTTGACAGAGATGCAAGGGAATTAATCAGAGGTTCCCTAGCTTGCCAATTGATGTGAAATCGGTTGTCTCCCAACATTTTTCACTTTGCTCAACCCCAGTTTACTGCGCCTAATACTGAATTGTAATCGCTGAACAATGAATTTTAGATGCTACAGTGATTCATAGTCTTATCGTCGTGCAAAGTTGTAATATCCAGCTTTAAGTACATTCGGTCATTTTGGATGGCATCAACGTCATGCCAGCAAAATCAGGGTCGTTCATTCCCGTAAACAACAAGGGTAATTCCAGATGTTTAAATCCATATTGTCTGTATCGGCTGTCTGTTTGTTATTGACTTCTTGTACCGACACCACACTCGGTACAAAATCATTTGAAGAGTCGCTGGACCCAATTATTATTCCTGGTGCGCCTGTCAATATTGGTACGCTAACACTTCCGGCGCTGAGTTTTCCATTGGACTTGAGGGATCAACAAGGTTATTCCTCACTGGACATCGTGACATCAGTTCATGTCCGTTCTGCCACCTTTACTATAAGCCCTGAAACGGACGATCCGGCAAAAGATCAATTCGCTGACAATAACCCAGATAATTTTGATTTCTTAAGCGGTCTTACACTTTCACTGCAAGCGACCATAGACGGAGCTAGCGTTATCCAGCAAGTTGCTTCATTGCCCGAAGGCGATCCGCAAATCGGCAGTAACGCCACTGAGTTAAATCTGAGCGTGGATAACGTCGATATACGAGACTTTGTTGAAGCACCTGATGTACAACTGGTCGTTGTAGCCAGAGGCACTGTGCCATTGGATTTTGTGGTTATCGATCCTGTTATTCGCTTTCGCGTTGGTGTTGGTGTGCGTTAAAGCGATAGCCGATCTGAATGCTTTAGTTGTCGCAGCACCATGTTGGTTTGGATACTGGCGATACCGTCAAGATTAAATAGAAATTCGTCTAAAAACAGGTTATAGGCATCCAGGTCTGCGCAGCGTACTCTCAAATGATAATCGGCCCCACCGGTAGTTGAAAAACAATCCAGGATCTCCTCTCGTGTAATTATCGCATCAGTGAATTGCTTTAAGTGATTCATCTGATGTCGTGCCAACATGACATGCACAATGGCGTGAAATCCTAAACCGCACGCCTCAGGATTTAGCCTAGCTGCATAACCTTCGATTAAGCCTGCATCTTCTAACACCTTCACCCGGCGCCAACATGCTGATTTAGACATGCCGACTTTTTCAGCAAGTTCCTGGTTCGATACCCGTCCGTCGTTTTGGAGAATAGTCAGAATATGGCGGTCCTTGTCTGACAGTCCTATTACAGCTTCGTCTTGGGAATAAATTTCACTTTTCATTTAATTTATGACTATATATTTCTATTGGTAAAACCATAGCAGAATATATGGAATTAAATACCACCAGGAACGGTATAAGATTAAATATCCACAATCAGAGTATCGTCATGGGCACTGAACCTACCCTTATAAACCACCAATCTCTTAATGATCGCTACGTGCAAAACGATGGCCGGGTTTTTTTAACCGGTGTGCAGGCCCTGGTGCGCGCTGTTATCGAGCAGGCCCAACGTGATAAGCGCGCTGGATTGAACACAGCCGGGTTAATCTCTGGCTACCGGGGTTCGCCGCTAGGTGGTGTAGACCTTGAGTTGTGGCGTCAGAAACAAATGCTTGAACGAAACAATATTAAGTTTCTGCCAGCGATCAATGAGGACCTGGGTGCCACAGCAATCCTTGGATCGCAACAGGTTGAATCTGCTATCAATCGGAATGTTGATGGCGTATTTGGGTTCTGGTATGGAAAAGGGCCAGGCGTTGATCGTGCAGGTGATGCGCTTAAACATGGCAACGCATATGGTTCGTCTGCAACTGGTGGCGTTTTGGTCGTTGCGGGAGATGATCATGGTTGCGTTTCATCATCCATGCCTCACCAGTCTGATGTGGCGTTCATGAGTTGGTTTATGCCTGTGCTAAGCCCTGCCAATATCGAGGAGTATCTTGAGTTTGCAGAATATGGCTACGCCCTATCGAGATTCTCGGGTATGTGGGTCGGGTTTAAAGTTGTTACAGAGTCGGTGGAGTCGGCAGCCACTGTTAATTTGAAGGGCGAGCGTGTATTCACCGCACCAGAGTTTGAAACGCCTGCCACGGGACTTCACTATCGTTGGCCAGATTTGCCGGGACCGCAGATCGAAGAACGTATGGAGCACAAGAAAGCAGCTGTTACCGCGTTTGCGCGAGCGAACCCAATAGATCGATCCATTTACGGAATCAATGAGGCAATATTTGGTTTTGTTACAACAGGCAAAGCCCATTTGGACGTTATGGAGGCTTTGAGGTTGCTGGCGATTGATGCCAATACTTGCCAGCGCTTGGGTATCGATATTTATAAAGTCGGAATGGTGTGGCCATTGGCGCAGCACGACGCGCTGGCATTTGTGCAAGGTAAAGTGGAAGTGCTGGTGGTTGAGGAAAAACGTGGAATTATAGAAAGCCAGCTCAAAGAATATTTCTACGACTGGCCAGGTAGTAAACCCGAAAGAATGACTGGCAAGCACGATGAGCATGGCAACAAACTTATTCCATGGACCGGTGAGCTTACACCCTTGATGTTAGTGCCCCTTATTGCGCAACGACTGCACAGCCTTTTTCCTGAAGAGGGGTTTAACGTACGATCCGCTGAACTAACCTCTATTGCGGCCCCTTGCCTGAGCGTCGATGGAGCGACGCGAACACCTTATTTCTGTTCAGGCTGTCCGCACAATATCTCAACTAAAGTACCGGTTGGGTCACAAGCTTTGGCTGGAATCGGCTGTCACTTTATGGCCACTTGGATGAATAGAAGCACGTCATCCATTATTCAAATGGGTGGCGAAGGAGTGAATTGGGCCGCATCATCACTTTTTACTGGAAAACCTCATGTTTTTCAGAACCTCGGCGACGGTACCTGGTATCACTCAGGTTCACTGGCAATTCGTCAGGCAGTCGCGGCAAAGGCAAATATCACGTACAAAATTCTTTACAACGATGCGGTGGCAATGACTGGAGGGCAGCCGGTAGACGGTCAGGTTAGTGTTCAATCCATCGCTCACCATTCTCGTGCTGAAGGTATAGAGCGAATAGCCCTGGTTTCTGATCAACCGGAGAAATTCAAGTCTGCTGACTTTCCCGATGGTGTCACGATTCATGCAAGATCAGAATTGGACACAGTACAAAAAGAATTGCGCAACATTTCGGGCGTATCTATTCTTATTTATGAACAACTCTGCGCAACCGAAAAGAGACGCAAACGCAAACGCGGTACATTGGATGACCCTAATCGATTCGCTGTTATTAATGAGTTAGTGTGTGAGGGTTGTGGCGATTGTTCCGTTGAATCCAATTGCTTAAGCGTTGAGCCACTGAGTACTGAATTTGGCACTAAACGTAAAATAAATTTATCTAACTGCAATAAGGACTTCTCCTGCTTGAACGGCTTTTGCCCAAGCTTTGTAACCGTTGAAGGTGCGAAACGTAGAAAACAAAGTGGACGGATTTCAGTTAGCCAACTGAAGACGATGGCTGAAACACTATCCCTGCCAAAGCTTGTATCGCTTGAGACTCCGTACAATTTACTGGTCACAGGTGTTGGCGGTACAGGCGTTGTGACATTGGGTGCATTGGTGACTATGGCAGCGCATTTGGAAAACAAGGGCGCGACAGTCCTGGACTTTACCGGATTTGCACAAAAGTTTGGTTCTGTAATCAGTTACATTCGAATTGCCGACAGGCCCGATCTAATCAATCAAGTGAGAATTGATGAAAAAAGTGCAGATGCTGTTATTGGCTGCGACATTGTCGTGTCGAGTTCTCCGAAAGCCTCTTCTACTTATCGTCACGGAGCTCAGTTTGTACTTAACACAGCGATCATGCCCACCGGAGACATGATTCTGGATAGAGACGCTAACCTTCGTATAGATGAACGAGAAAATGTTATTGCTGCGACTGTTGGATCAGATTCCTTAAAGACGATTGATGCGAACAGGGCTGCTGAAATTCTCCTTGGAGACGCGGTTTTCGCCAACGTCATCATGCTGGGGTATGCCTGGCAACTGGGTATGGTGCCCGTGTCGCTCGAATCACTAAATAGCGCCATAGAATTAAACGGTGTGGCCATCATTGAGAATAAACAGGCCTTTACAATTGGGCGCGTAATGTCAGCAGGAAGCCATGCCGTCGAGCAGTTGCTGCCCGAGCCGCCACACAACGCACAAACACTTGAAGACATTGTTGATCGCCGTTCTCAATTTCTGGTTGAATACCAAAACCAGCGTTGGTCGAATCGCTATAGAGCAAAAGTAGAAGCCATCACTGCACTAGAGTCGTCATTGCAATCGGAGCAACTGGCATTGGCTGCTTCGCGTTCACTATTCAAACTAATGTCATACAAGGACGAATACGAGGTAGCCAGATTACACACTAAAACAGGATTCAGACGAAAGCTGAACGACATGTTTGAAGGTGATTTTACGGTTCAATACCACCTCGCACCTCCTTTGCTTAATCGTGGTGTTGATCAACGCGGACGTCCGAAAAAACGAGCGATGTCCAGAGGTATTACGTCTGTGTTTTTTGTTCTAACTAAACTTAAGAGTTTACGTGGTACTTACATCGATCCGTTTGGCTGGACAAAAGAGCGTAAAACCGAGAGAGAGTTAATTCAATGGTTTGATGATCTGATCTGTCAATGTATTCAATCGCTTTCGGCTTCAAATCACTCTGTATGGCTGGAAATATTGCGCGCCCCATTGGATATTCGTGGATATGGCCCTGTCAAAGAGCAGTCTATTATAAAAGTAAAAACGAAGGTCAGCGAGTTAATAAAAAAGGCGAATCCCAGTATACAATAACTATTTATAATCGAGAATTTGAGGTATCTGTACCGTATCGTCATTACTATTTTATAGCTGTCAAATAGGTGATCGTTGCTAGCGAATTGACATGCGCATATAGTAAACATCAACGGCCAATCATAAACGGTTATCACATGGCACGTATAACATCAGACATCAAGCAATCGGGCACTAAGTTGTAACTGCATGTACTTTTAACGAATTTGATTGATTACTTTTTTCCAAAAATGCTTTTATCTCGTTTAATTCTACGCGATGTGAAACTAAACGCTCTATCTCTGGGCCGATAGCTTCAATAGCGTTTATCGCTTCCGGTATATTATGATTTAAAGAGTGTGTACCTGCCAGGCGAATCTGGCGCCGAAATACATCATGAGGCGATACTGCAATAGTTTCTCCTGGCGGGCAAACCCCAAAAAAGAGTACGTTTCCGCCGTTGGCTGCATAATTTATTAATTTTTCTGCAACTTGTGGTACACCGGTAGCATCTGCTACCAAATCGACGGATTTTTCCGTGGATGTCAGATCATCGGAAGCGGCGGCTATCGCTTTTAAACCGAATGATTCAGCCAATTCAAGCCGTGAATCATTTAAGTCCACCATTGTGATATCGTTAACGCCTTTGGTACGCAGCGATAAAGCCATTAGCATCCCAATTGGGCCTGCTCCGAATATCATGGCATTTTCACACGCGTCGGTATCAATAGCATCAAGCCCGTTAAGCACGCAACCTACTGGTTCGGCCAATGCTGCTATCCCATAGGGCATATCTGAAATCGGGAAAATATTATCCTGGTGTACTGCGCTGAATTCTGCAAAGCCCCCGTGCTGGGTTACACCATAAGCCCCCAGTTTATCGCAAAGATTAGTCAGACCCTTTTTACATGAGCGACAGTCACCACAGTGAAAGTTAGGGTCAACAACGACTCTTTGCCCTTCGGATAAGTTTGTTACTCCCTTACCGACCGAGACGATCTCGCCAGCGTATTCATGCCCGGGAACGATAGGAAATTTTGAGCTTCCGTAGCGCCCGTAAAGTATATCGATATCGGTATGGCATATACCGCTTGCATGCACTTTTACGACAACTTCATGTTGAGCAGGTTCGGGGTTGTCGAGTTCGCTTAGTGCGATTTCACCCAGTGATTGATAGGTAATTGCTTTCATGGCGTTATGCTCGGCTATTGTCGGTAATGAGAATGCTACGATAAGTATTGTTGTACTGCAGCCGCTGTTCCATTTTTCCAAACACTGTTTAGTGCGTTTGTAAAACTATCTCTAAAAGTATTGTCTCTGGCAAGAGGTCCGTACACATCTTCAAGCTCCAGCCACCTCAATGGATTGTCTTTAGCAAGTTGTGCCTGAGCGTTCAGTCGTTCCCATTGATTGTCGTTAGGGGCAATCTCGTTGCCTGAATCTGTTGTGCCAAAACAGTAACGACACCACAGTGCACATTCCAATGCCAGCCCTTCAATAGAAAGCTTGTGCTGAAGTCGAGCGTCAATTACCGGTAAGATGAATTTGGGCTGGCGGTTTATACCGTCGAAACATAAGCGCGGAATTGTGTCTCCCACAGCCTCATTGGCAAAACGTTCAACAACTTTGTCGTAGTAGGCATCGAAACTGACCCCGGGTATATCTGCAAGTGTGGGTATAATTTCCTCGTGTTCGAGTTTGTCCAGGTAAGCGGAAACCAGTGCGTTATTCATTGCATCGTGAACATAGTGTATGTCCAGAAGACCAGCAAGATAGGCAATAGCTGCATGGCCGCCGTTAAGGATGCGTAGCTTCATTAACTCATACGGTGCAACATCATCCACAAACTCAACCCCTACTTTCTCTAACGCAGGTCGACCATTGGTAAAGTTATCTTCCAGTACCCACTGATGAAAGGGTTCGCGCACCACGGGGGCTGAGTCTTCAACCCCGAATGTATTTTGCACAATTGCAACTTCTCGCTCAGTGGTGGCTGGCGTTATGCAATCTACCATGGAGTTGGGGAATGCGACCTTCTGTGCAATCCAATCAGATTGCGTTTCGTCTATTTTTTTGCGAGCCCCAAAACGGCGTGTTTTGCGACTTGGCCGTTTTCAGGCAGGTTATCGCAGCTCATGACCGTAAATGGTGCGATCCCGTTTTCTTTGCGTTTCAATAACGCTGCGATGATGATTCCGAAGACAGTTTTAGGTGAGCCAGGGTTGTTAGCGTCAGCTACGATGTCTGAATGTGATTCATCAAACCCGCCGGTCTCTGCATTTACATAGTATCCACCTTCGGTAACGGTTAAAGAGACAATTCGGATTTCTGGCTGTGCCATAGCATCGATAACGGCTAGCGGATTCGCCTCGATAAAATCGATCATGGACCCTGTTATGCGTGCGCTGAGCTTTTCCGGGTCTAGCTCTACTACGGTGGTTAACCAATCCTGTGGTTGGAGTTTGTCGCGCATGGCAACATCATAGTCTGTGATACCAGCTCCAACTATTGCCCAGTCCCTGTCATAACCTTGCTCAAACAAGCGGTGCAGATAAACGCTTTGGTGCGCTCGATGAAAATTACCCACACCTACATGAAGCATGCCTGCAGAGAGATCTTGTTGGGTGTAGGAAGGTTTCGCTACATCGCCAGCGATGTTGCTTAGGTTTTCGGCAGACAGCTTGATGCTCATTGTGGTTTTCCAAAGTGTTCTGATGTGCACCAAGGTGCTTATACGACAATTTGACTTGTCGCTGGCCTCTGTATTGGGTTAGCTTGCTGAGTGCAGTCGTATAGAGCGTTTACTTAATGGCCATACCTTGATCGTCAAACTTGTATATATGCTCCGGAAGTGCGTCCAAATAGATCGTATCGCCATGCTGGACGTCTATTTCACCATTAACTCTGGCGGTAAGCGTTTCATTGTCGACCTCCACACGGAAGAACGTGTCCGATCCGAGGTGTTCAGTAACACCCACTACCCCTTTCCACTCACCGGCATCATTCGAAACCTTGAAGTGTTCAGGGCGAATGCCGATTGAGTGAGCTTGGTATTTACTGGCGTGAGCGTCGCTCAAGAAATTCATTTTCGGTGAACCAATAAATTCAGCAACGAAGCGGTTTCTGGGTGCACGGTATAAATCCAGCGGCGAACCAACTTGCTCAATATTACCGTCGGACAGCACGACGATCTTATCAGCCATGGTCATGGCTTCTACCTGATCGTGTGTAACATAAATCATGGTTGTTTTTAATTTCTGATGAAGTTCGGCAATTTCAAGACGCATATTGACTCGCACCTGGCGCTGTCCTGCATGGACCGCCATCGCGTGTGCCGTTTCAAAAACGGTGAGGTTCTGGAACATCGGGGCTTCTCCCTCGAGCAATTTCAACCAAGGCTTAACTGTGATTCCTTTAAAAACTGTTTGCACGCATCTGGAGACTCCGATGAAACACGCAATACGGCTCAAATCCTTG
>CALIMV010000137.1 GCA_938045275.1 uncultured Granulosicoccaceae bacterium | reverse complement strand
CGGCGTATAGTGCACTTCACCAGAGGTGGGTCGAATCAGTTGCAGTATGGATTTACCGAGCGTTGTTTTACCGCAACCACTCTCGCCGACCAATCCAAGCACTTCGCCTCTTTGAATGTCCAGATCAATACCATCTACGGCCTTAACATACCCATGTACACGGTTGAACACACCGGCTCGAACAGGAAAATGTGTTTTCAGATGCCGGATTTTTAAAATTGGTTCAGCGTTCCCCGTCATGGTGCACCATCTCGCGGGTGCCAGCATCGCACGGTGTGGCTGGTCGTTATACTTGTGTCCAATGGCATCTCATTACATGCTATGGTTGCCTTTTCACACCTCGGCGCGAATTGACATCCAACCGGACGGTCGTATGCATCTGGCGTGCTACCGCTTATTGCTTTTATTTTCTGCTGCTTGCCACGCCCCAACACTGGTATAGAATCCAGCAGCGCCTGTGTGTAAGGATGTTGTGGTCGGCGAAGCACATCGTCTACGGTGCCAGATTCAACTATATTCCCCATGTACATGACCGCTACTTCATCGGCGAGTTCTGCTACCACCCCCATGTCGTGCGTAATGAGCATAATGGCGGTTTTATACTCAACTTTCAGATTGTCCATCAATTCGAAAATCTGCGCCTGTATCGTGACATCAAGTGCTGTAGTCGGCTCATCAGCGATTAGAATTTTGGGATTACAGGCCATTGCCATGGCAATCATTGCGCGTTGACGCATGCCGCCGGAATACTGATGCGGGTATTCGTCTATGCGTTGTTCGGGAAGTGAAATGCCCATATCTCGAAGTAATTCAAGTGAACGAGTGCGAATTTCACTGGCGGACATAGCAGTGTGGTATTTCAATGTCTCTCCAATTTGAAACCCGATTGTGTAAGCTGGGTTTAATGCGGTCATTGGATCTTGAAATATCATGGCAATCTCTGCCCCGCGCAACGAACGCATTTCGTCGCTGTTTCGTTCAAGTCGCTCTATGTGAACGTCGCCCGTTTTTGCGTGATACACAATATTGCCTTCTTCAATCCTGGACAGCTCGGGCAATAGCTGCATGATTGATGATGCGGTCACCGATTTCCCGCACCCGCTTTCTCCAACTATGCACAAGGTTTTGCCACGTCGAATAGAAAACGACACACCGTTTACTGCTTTGTTGCAACGATTATTGTTATAAAAGTAGGTTTTTAAATTTCGTACAGTCAGGGCAGTGTCAGATGGCATGGCCTACCCCTGCAAGTTAGGGTCGGCTGAATCTCGCAGCCCATCACCGATAAAATTTACGCTTAGCACAAACAATGAAATTATTGCGCCAACAGGCAACCACATCCACCAGTTATTCTGAAGTACCCGTATATCCTGGGCAACGTTGAGAATATTGCCCCATGTGGGAATGCTTAAAGGAACTCCCAAACCAAGAAAACTTAATCCAGCTTCGGCAAGAATGAACATGGCCGTTGTCAGGGTGATGTTGACCATGATCGGCCCAAGCGTGTTAGGTAAAACATGCTTATAACAAATTCGCGCGGTCGACAAGCCAAAGCTCTGTAACGCTTGAACATACTCTTCTTCGCGCAGCGAAAGCATTCGCGCACGTGCCAGCCGGTACATAGCACCCCAGCCCGAAACAACGAAAATAATTATCAAATTGAACAGACTCTGCCCGACAATAGAAACCAGCATGAGCACTAAAATTATCTGTGGGAACGCCATGAACAATTCCGAGATGCGCAGCGTCACGGTATCGAACCAGCCACCACGATACCCTGCATAAAGGCCGATGGATACACCCACTATTGCGCTTAATAACGCGCTTCCCAGCCCGACCAATATAGACACTCGACCACCATACAATACACGCGCAAAAACATCACGACCGGTTTTGTCTGTACCAAACCAGTGCTCCGCCGATGGAGGTTGAAGCATGGCGCGCAAGTTTATCTTGCCAGGGTCCCATTGAGTTAACAGTGGTGCAAATATCGAAGCCAGCGTAATTATTGAAAATATGATGAGTCCAACAACAGCCAAACGGTTGCTTAATAATTTTCGCAATGCTCGACTACGAACTCTTTTTGGCTCAATGCCATACTCTTCGCGCGCTTTTATGCGATCAAATTTTTTGTTGAGTGCTTTGCTGACCATGTCGCTTGGCTATTCCTCGCCCAGGCGTACGCGCGGGTCAATCCAAGCGGTGAGTACATCGACAATCAAGCTGGCCATCAGCATGGCAAAAACAGAAAAAAGCGCGATCATCATTACCAGCGGATAATCCTGCCCTCTTACCGCCTGAATAAATTCAGCACCTACTCCGGGCCATTGGAATACTTCTTCTATGATGACTGAACCACCTATTAATGTAGGTAGTCGGAATCCAATAATGACGACAACGGGGGTGAGCGCAACACGAAAACCATGTAAAAAATTAACTCGCCATTCCGGCATGCCCTTGGCACGAGCGGTTTTTACAAATTCCTTGTTAAGTGCATCCAGCATGGACGAGCGTGAATAGCGCATCACTCCTGCTGTCATCATTAACGAGAGCACCAACGCCGGCAAAATTATATTGGGCAAATGATCAATCCAGCTTTCCATTCCAGGCATCAATCGTCCACCAACTGGAAGCCACCCAAGCTTTAAGGCAAATATCAAAATAGCTACCAGACCAAAAAAGAACTCAGGTATAGAAACACCCAGCATACCAACCGCAGTAAGCCCGCTATCGGTATAGGTGCCTTTATGCAGCGCGCTGTAGGTGCCGAGCATGATGCCCAGTATTGTTGAGATAATTAACGCTGCTGCCGAAAGTTCCAGCGTTGCCGGCAGCCGGTCAAGCACAATTTTGGATATGGAAACGCCACCGGAAATCGAGTGCCCGAAATCTCCCCTTACCGCGTGTGACAACCAACTCCAATAACGGTGCAAAAAAGATTTGTTTAATCCTAACGATTCCCTTATGGCTTCCAGCTTCTCAGCACTGACTTGGTTTGCAAGGTCTGGCGGTATCATATGCGACACAGCATCGCCAGGTGTGAATTCCAAACCCAAGTACACCAGAAAGCTGATTCCGAACAACATCGGTATCAGAATAAGAATTCTTCTGATGATGTAAGTCAGCATAAACAGGCGCTATTGACAAAGTAAAACGCCGCGAAAAGTATCACGGCGTTGATTACCAAAGTGAACCCGATTACTCAGGCTTGTTAGCGAACTTATTAATTCGTAAAGATCGAGTATACGGAATATCGGCAGGTATCACTTTCATATGCGCCATATCTTCAAGCCCTTGCACATCTGCTACCGATTTAGTGAAACCCAGATCAAGTCGTTTTGCCGCCGCGTTCTTCAGCACATTAGCATCATTTTCACCACTTGGAAAAGACACAATTTCATCAAATGTTGCCACGCCACCGTGATAGTTTTCAAATGGTACATAGCGTACAAAGTCGTTCATTTGAATTTCAGCTATTTTGAACGGGCCTGAACCTACTGGATTCTGCCAGAACGGGTGTTGCTGAAACTCTTCCCCTTTCATATCGCTGAGCAAATGCATTGGTAATACTGGAAACTGGCCGAAGGTGAGCATAAAGTTCGGATCCAGTTTTGAGAATTTAATGGATATTGTATTTCCATCAACGGTTATGCCAGACACCGAATCTGCGGAGCCATCAACAAACTCACTCGCTCCTTCAATAGAGTTGAATGTGTTTGAAAATACGGCGCTAATAGCTGGCACCTGCAAAGCCGCTTCAATTGTCCAGGCAACATCCTTGGCTGTGAGTGGCTCACCGTCGTGCCAGGTAGTACCGTCTTTAAGAGTAAAGCTCACACCCATACCGTCTTCGGCAACGTCATAACTTTCGGCGAGCTGACCACCTGTTGGTACCAGCGACGAATCAACAGCCAATAATCGGTCAAACACCACTTTAGAATGGATGTACAAACCTGGATTCAAAAAT
>CALIMV010000136.1 GCA_938045275.1 uncultured Granulosicoccaceae bacterium | reverse complement strand
CCAGCGGGCTAGCGTATAAGCGCGCTGGTCGTCGTTGCCATCCTCGCCAGTGACATCCAGCACTGCCCTTCGGATCGACGCCTAGCCCAGCACGCTTATACGCTAGCAGAGACGTAAGGGAATTAATCAGAGGCTCCCTAGTATTACATTATTACCAAACAGCCTTGTTCGAGGTTGCCTGGTTCTCAGGCCACAACTCTACATTGATTCGATAATATTCCATTGCATCGAGCAGTGCATCATTCAAATCGTCGAGATCGGCACGCGTAGCGCAAAGAATTTTTAACGGCTCAGGTTCATTGTCAATCATGACATCAAGACGATAAACAGAAGTCATAAAAAAAGTAACAAACGACGATCCGAACATCAATAAAATACACAGTATCAGCAAAAACCAGTTCCATCCCAGTGGTTGTGTTTCATTGATAATTCGAAATATCTGCCAGATCGCCAGAATAATGGAAATCAGGAACACAATACCGGCTTCAATACGAGGCGGAGCCACAATGTAGCGAGTAAGCTTTCGCAAATGTCTTATTGCGTAGCTTGATTGCTCGATCTCCAGCCAGGACGTCGTTACCGTCGTTGTTAGCTTATTGTAGGTAACCTCTTGTCTTAGCTTCAGGTTCGATTGCATCGACCTTGGCTTTATGCCAGTAGCGGCGAAGAACGAACGTCGAGCCAAATTGGCGAGGTACACCTTCATCAATGGAGCACCGGTGGCGGCTCGGGTAAGTCGTCGAAGTCGTCAAAGTCTTCGAAGTCGTCTTCCAGGGTTGGCTCAGGTTCGTGCGACGAGTGATGCAACAGCATTCGCCAGCCTCCATCTTCCTTATGATAGATATTAGTGGATACCATGATGCTCACCAACTGACCGTCGAACTCGATTTCTTCTCGCACCAGATGAATCGCCAATCCATCACTTTCGGTTTGTAATGCATCGGAGATTGAAAAGCCTATCGACGGTGACTCGGCAAACATTTCCGAAAAGCTCTCCAAAACCTGAGCACGCCCTTCAATTCTGTTTGCGCCTGGATGAATACAGACGATATTTTCATCCAGCGACCATACTTGTCCTAGCGCTTGGATATCCGCTTGCTCTATTGCCTCATAAAAGGCAATTTCAGCTTCTTCGGGTGTGTCGAATTTCTCAGTCACAGATTGCCTGATTAGGGGTTGACTGTTTGAATGATACCGCAGTTATGGTGCGCGGCAATATACGGGATGGCTTGATTGCGGCTATTCAGGCCGAGTCTGCGCTCAAATACCCCCGCCAATTGTGCGTCTCGTCGCCAAAAACCATAAAGTGAGGATTTAATAAGGACTCTCCGGTGTTGTACTCAAGATCGCAGAACTCTATATCTGTAATGTGCCCGCCGGCTTCTTCCACAATGCATTGCGCTGCACCTGTATCCCATTCCGACGTTGGACCGAGCCGCACGTACACATCAGCTGCACCTTCGGCCACAAGACAGGATTTTAATGATGAACCCATAGGTACTGACCGGTGCGCACCTAGCTTATCCAAAAAAGCCTGCAGGCGTTGACCGACAGTGGGGCAGCGGCTGCGAGCTACCGTTAATTCACCCTTGCCTACTGGTGCGGGTCGTACATGTATGGGTACTGGCGCTTGCCGGCCAACCTGTTTCCATGCACCTTGACCTTTTGAAGCAAAATATGTCAGGTCGAGCACGGGTGCGGTAACCACACCTAGCACGGGCTTGCCATTTTCAATTAATGCAATATTGACGGAGAACTCGCCATTACGTCGAATAAACTCGCGCGTGCCGTCCAGCGGATCGACCAGCCAGAAGTGCGACCACTGGTGCCGAACCGCGTAGGGAATTTGCTCCGATTCTTCTGATATGACAGGCAGTACGTTTGGCAGACTTTCCAGAGCCTCAACAATAATACTATTGGCCTCTAGATCTGCGGTGGTAACTGGTGTGTTGTCGTCTTTGTACGCAACATCATAGTCGCGTTCATAAACTTCTACTATTCGCTTGCCTGCTTCATCAGCAATGAGCAGTGCCTGCTGGGTCAGTTGTCTAATTGTTTCAGGGTCGAGAAGCATCCTTACGCTCGTTGCGACTACGTACTCTAATACTAGCGGTCATTTGATGAAATGTTTAATATTACTTTGAGTAATAATACCCAAGATTGCCAAAACCAGTTAAAAACTGTTAAGTCCCCTGGTTCATGTTGCCATTGTGTTCAATTTTGTAAAGCCCGCCTCCGGCTGGTTGAGTCAACTGCTTCAACGCTTGCACAAGTTCTTGTGGCGCAGTTGCAGAAGGCGTAAACAACATATTCGTTTGATAGTCACCGTTGGCAGCGACCAGCACTTTACCATCAACAGCCAGATCTCCGCCAGCTGAAGATATTGTCACAGCATGAGCAGCGTTCTCTTCGGGTACTATATCTATATCCAATTCACCCAGATTAGCTGTGATTTCCGGGCCATAGATTCGGGTAACGATAACGGCGTTGTTCCAGCTCAACTGCCCACTGATGGTTTGCAACAATTGATTGGCCAGATGAACCTGATCAAATTGCCCGGTTATATCTCCGGTAAATTCTGCTACTGGCGTAGGCAATAAAGATTCAAGCTCTTTGGATTCGACATTGAAGGTCATATCGCTAACCTTGATGTCTCCGTTCCACTGACGTCTAACCTGGCCATCACCACCACCGCCATAGCCCTTGAAGGTGATGTTTGCACCCGCGCCACCTTTCAGCAACGCTCCAGCAGCAAATTTCCAGGTTACGTCCTTAATTTCGATTGGCATTAGGCCATCATCGTAGTTCACGCTGGATACCTGGCCGTTAAGTAGCTTTCCCGAAACACCGGCAAGCTCAACGGGCTTGATATCTGGCTTGATTTTCTCTATTAGCGGCGCGGCTGGAAACAAAAACGCAATAGTTACCACGAACGCCAACATACCGAGTAAAACCAAGCGCACCACACGCATCAGTTTTTCTCCATTTTAAACTTGGCGCTAACCATCCCGACTGTTTTGGGGCTTCGTGTAATGGACATGTTGTCGACCGTTAGCCCGTACTGCTCAAGTTCAGCCAGAACCAGCACCAGCTTATCGAATTCGACTTCAGAAAATTGTACTCGCGCACCGTTGTCGCCAACTGGCTCCACTCGATCAGGCTTGCTCAGCCCACCCGCTCGAATGCGTTCATCGATTAGCGAGTAGGTTTCTTTGTTACCCGCATCCAGTACCGGGTTGCTGGCAGCACCTGACAATGACTTCAGTTCTGTGCTGGCAACTTCAACTTTCTGTAGAGTCTCGCGTTTGGAATTGATCAGCATTCGGCTGTTGTCGAGTCCCGAGGCCATTGGGTACCAGACAAAGGCGTACAGCATGCCAATGAAAGCCAATACGCCAACGATAAGCACGATCAGACGATCGCGTGATGTTTGTCTTAGGTACCAATCTTTCATATTAGCTTCTACTCAATGCGAATGCGGCTGCGCAGACCGCCTTTTTCATTTCTGGTTGATTTGACTGTCATGGTCAAGTCACCGCGTTTGGAAAGTTCTTCCTTGAGTAAGTCTAGGGTTGGTATGGCGTCGGTGGTTAGATCAAAGTCGAACCAGCCATCACGAAAACTGAAGGAACGAATTTGAGTTTCTGGCTGAGTTGCAAAACTTGCCGCTATTTGGCTTAGATTATCTGAAAACCCACCAATACTGCCGCCACTGCGCTTCTTTATCTCGTTATTTAATTGCGACAATGGACGTACCATTCGGGCATTGGGCAGGGCTTCTTTAAACACCTGTTCAGTTTGAGCATCGAGTTGCGCGATTTCGCCCTTTAGCTGGCGAAACTCAAACCATTTGCTGCCCAATAAAACCAAACACAGTACCGCCGCCAGAGCCGCCGTCCAGCGCCACGGTTTCCAGTTTTTATCGAACTGGGTTTTCGGGCTGTAGTCACCTTGCAATAGATTGATGCGTGGTGCATTGGCCAAACCGCTGGCATACAAACTGAGGCGATTGTCGCAGGTTCGGGTTTCAACCTCCAGATTATGCGACGGAGGAATTTCCGCGAACTCATCGGCTTTATACATGACCACCGCGGCGGTGAGGTCTTCCGGCAGATCTTGCTGAGCGCCGTCAAGCATAATGCCAGCCATTGAGGTATCAATGGTAAAACCTTTATAGCCATTGAGACGCACTACCGCACTTTCGCTGTCGACCAGTGCGGTCCATGTGGTTTGACCTATTTCATCGGAATCGAACTTCGGTAGCGCCAGCGTTTCAGGCACAATTTCGGAAGGGCGCAGCCGCGCCTCTTCACATTGTTGACGTACAGTATCCATGGTGTCGCGACCGACTACCGCTACCGGATAGTTGTCTTCCTTGCCTTTTGCTCCAATGGCAAAATGCAGTGAATCGACATCGTCAGCCAGTTGATCTTCAAGCTGATACGGTATTGCCTGAATAGCTCTGGCAGTTGACCCACCAGGCACAACGGCTTCGGCCAGCAGCACATCGTTGCCCGGCAGCACCAGCATGGAACGCCGGCCTTCAACCTTCGATGCGGCCTGCGCTAGTGTGCCCGATTCCACATCGGATGTGAGCACACCCCGCTCATCGTACATAGCCCACATGGCGTGGTCTTCGCCGATTCTTGGTAAATGTATTATGACGTTTTTGGCCAATGCCTTGTTTTCCAACGTTGAGTGACAGGGTTTACCTGCACCGTGTATTTTTCTGCTTCAAACAAACTTAAGTGCCCGCAGACACCACTAGTTTACAACGTATCGCGCGATCGAAAAATCACCTTAGATTGTCCGTCTGTGTTGCGCTCCAGCAACGAGTATTGTGTCAATTTAGCACTTTCGCCTACCACATCAACACGAATTTGATAGTAATAGGACGTTACCGAGAAACTGCCCGGTGGCCCAATTTCATCCGCCGTAAGTGGTGAAGCGGCGTTGATAAAATCTGTGTCGCTGTCATAGGGTGTCGTGACTTTAGGCGCCCCCAATACAGTAGTGTCTTCGGCTGCCAAGTCGAATATATCTTCACATTCCGGGTAGTCTTCATACTTTCCATTAGCCCAGCGCGATAAACCTGTTGCTAAAGGTTTCATATCAGGTGATAAAGACGCTAACACCTCCGGAGTTGCCGTATTGACATTTATCCACGTTGGATGAATGCTTGTAACGGGCAATACTGCCAAGTGCGGCAACAATAATTCATAGTCTTCTTTTTCCGCTTCTACCGAAGGGCTAAAGCCCTTGACCAGCTGTAACTCACTGACCGACGTAAACGGTGCATTCGTTGTCCGATACGCGGGTGTTAAATTAGAGTAATAATCGTCCTCAGCGCCTTCCGGGATAGTAGGGTCTACATCTTTGTCGACCCAATCGAGTATGGCATCGGCTTTAGCCTCCTCGATATTAAGCTCAAGTAATAATCGCTTTAGAATCTCGACCTGATCCTGAATCTTTACCCCTGCCTCATCGACCAGGTTATTCAGATTAAATCGGCCCTGCATATCCACAATGCAACCTTGCAAGGTCATTTGGTCAATGGTAATTGGCGGTATGGTCTGCGCCCAATCGTCATCCAGAGAATCCGAACCGCTACGCTGCTTAGCCGCATGATCCATAAAAAGCAATGCTGCCGCGAAACGCTCTCCGGCATTGGAAAAGCTTCGTGCATCCTGTATTAGAGCCTCGTTCTGCTCACGATGCAAATCCAGCTGTTGTCTGGAGGCTATAGCTACCACCGCTATTGTGCCTAAAGCGACGATCAACAGCGCGGTAATAATGGCTACACCTTTCTGTGATGATAGATTCTGTGAGGATAGATTACGCATAAGCAGGCTTACCCCGGCAACCCGAACACACGAATTATCTTGCCATAATCGTCCAGAAGAAACGTAAATTCCAGTGCGCGCGGCAAGCCAGGGTCACCCTCGGCATTTAATGGTGGCCACTGAGCCTCCCAACTGCCATTTGGCCCCATAAATCGAACAGTTAACTCTTCAACGCCCGTGAGCAGCTGCCGTCGTTTTGATGGTGCTTCTTCCACTGAATCCAGGTGATACCAATAACTGCGAAACAACTTATCTTCTTCCAGCGCATACGACACGCGTTGCAGGGTTGACCTGGGCGGCAATATATCTCCGGCCGGGTTCGCCCAGCCGGCACGAGTTAAGTCAAACAACGACGAACCTTGCAGGTTATATTGAAAAGCCGGCAGTGGCGCATTAACACTTGAGCGCACAGGCCGGTCCACGATTTGAGTTATGTCTTCAGCCAACCAATAAAACGTGCGCTGTAGTTCAGTGATTCGATCGGAATGAGCTTCAATGCTGGATCTTGCATCTGTTACCCGCTTCAGCATGTTGAAGCCGGCGGTGCCTATGATGGCAAGCAAAAACATGGCGACCAACACTTCCACTAATGTAAAGCCACGCATAGATTTGCAGCTTAACTTAGCGCCAGCGTAGTTTAACCGCGTGTGTTTCATCGCTTGCATTATCAGAAACGGTGTTTCGGACTACCGGCAAATCCGGTAACAGAATAAATGTACCCTTCCGCGTCTTTCGTTAACCGAACTTCAATATCCATGCGAAGCAAGTCCAGGTCTTCTTTTTTGGTGCGCGTACGTACGTGCCATGTTCGGTTCATCATTTCAACTTCTGTATTTTTCGTACCAACCTCTGGTGAACCCGGCATAGCTTGAATGGTATTGAGTTGGTTGGCCGCTATCCAGCGACCGAATTCCCGATCACTTAACAGCTTACTGCGATGGGCACTGGCGCCAGAAGCGCTGACCAAAGCAGATACACCGATGGCTAATATCGCCATGGCAACAAGCACTTCCACTAAGGTGAACCCGCGAGCACGTTGGGACCGGGCTACTGGCAACTGTTTGCTGACGCACATTGATCGTTGCAAAGAGGGTCGCAAACGTGATCGCAAAAAAAGCATTATTTCAACGCCTCTAAAACAACCGGTTCCACTTCACCCGTGGCCAGAGCGTACTCATGCTCACCTTCTTCATCTGTCATCACAACACGAAAATCGGGCATCATCTCACCGTTTGATAAAAACAGCACATGCGGTTTGATCGGGTCATCTTTGGTTGCGCTGGCTTGCTCTTCTTCCAACTCTTCAAGCACTATTGGCAAACCTGATATTTCAACATCAAACTCTATAGTGACTGGGATGTCTTTAAACTTTAAACGTTCATCTTCAATAATTTCCCAGGTACTGTCGCCCGTTTTTTCATCGGCGTTAAGGATGTAAAACTCATAGCTATTAGGATGAAATCGTATGCCCAATTGCTGACGAGAATAAATCGCCTGATCGGATGCCATGACCATTAGAAGCCGAGTTCGCTGAGCGGTATCTCGAACAACGGTGGCAATATTTTGTAAATCGATTCTTAGAACAATGGCGCCAACCATAATGGCAATAATGGCTACAACAACCATCACTTCGATCAGGGTAAAGCCGCCTGATCGATTTTTCTTTCGCCTGTGAATCACTTTGCGAATATCGGCGATGCTAGGAGGTAATTGATAACTCGCCTAGTCCGCGTTCGTGATATCCGCGCCAGAGGTGTCACCGCCCTCAACACCATCAGCGCCGAGAGAAATAATATCGAAGTCACCGTTTTCACCTGGGCTTACATAAACATAGTCGCGACCCCAAGGGTCTTTACCCACTGATTTCATGTAGCCACCTTCTGCATAGTTGGCAGGTTCCGGGTCACCGGTTGGCTTTTCAACCAGGGCTTGCAAACCTTGATCGGTGGATGGGTAGTTGTGATTGGCAAGCTTGTACAATTCAAGCGCTTGGGAGTAGTTGCCGATGTCCACTCCGGCGCGAACTCTGCGCGCTTCATCTGGCTTACTCATCAGTTTGGGGACCACAGCTGCGCCCAAAATAGCAATAATTGCCACCACCACCATAATCTCGATTAGCGTGAAGCCTGCGGTGCGACCCGCGTGGCGTTTTTGTTCAATACTCTTTGGCATATCGGTACGTTCTCCAAAAACCGGTTTTATCTAAAAATAGCTATCTTGCAAGAATAACACGGTGATTTGGCCTCATAGGTATATCGCACCGTACTATGTTGCAGTAGCGTAAAGTGTGCCGTGTACTAGGCTGTGACACACCATGAAACGATTAATTCACGAAATTATCCGCCGCGTCACACAACCGGCAACCGCACTGGCAATTGCAATCGTCGCACTTTGTGTGGGGTTACACACGGCAGGCTTCGACCAGGCACTGCGTTTTGACCGTGACGCCATTGCAAGCGGCGACCTCTGGCTACTGCTCACAGCTAACTTCGTGCATCTGGGCACCAGCCATCTATTGATGAATATGGCTGGATTCGTGCTGGTAGTCGCGCTCGTCTGGTCTCGCTTCACCAGTGTTGAATGGGTGCTGATCACCGTTTTTTCAAGTCTGGTCGTTGGCATCGGATTGTACCTGCTCGACAAAAACATATTTTGGTACGTTGGTTTCTCAGGAACACTACACGGATTGGTGATCGCTGGCAGCCTGGCCGACCTGCGACATTACCCGAAGTCAGCTGCTTTACTGCTAATACTGATTATTGGCAAATTGGTGTGGGAACAATTCCTCGGCGCTTTGCCTGGAAGCGAATCGGCAGCCGGCGGCTCCGTGGTGGTGAACGCACATTTATACGGCGCCATCGGAGGCGCTGTTATCGGTGTATTTTTGCTGTTGTTAAAACGCAACAAAGTTGCGGCAGTGACAAAAGTGCAGCAGTGAAGTGGGTGATTTTGCAACTATCTATTAGCGATTGATACGTCTACTTAACTGACATCATCGGGCCTGGATTGACATAAACCAACACCGCATTTCCAAGCATTGACTGTTCCGTCGCTAATTTAATCAGTGATTTACAAGGCAGTATGTCTTCATTGCTGACATTACGAACCCAGATAACGTCGTCTATATCGCTGATGCTGGCTACCTGCCCAACCTGACGTGGAAGGCCATCACCAGCGGTTGAAAGAAATTTGATTTCGCGCTCAAGTGTCAATTTCAATCGACGCGCACAATCATAGAAGCGATCTTTCATTTCCACATTATCTGGTGTGATCAACCGGATTGCGATTCGATTGTTCTGCAAGCTATATCTTCCCGTATCCGTAGCGCTACACCTGTGCGCCTATATTAGCTCAGACTCCGCCATAGTCTTTGCGCTCCTCTCCAATCCATCGACGGATTAGCCCTTTAACACTCTTTGGCGAGTAGGCCAGTAGATGATCACTGATATCGCTCACCGCATCAAGCATATCGCTGTCGCGGCCAAGCTCTGCAATACGAAATTCTGCCAAACCGGTCTGCCGCGTGCCCAGGACTTCTCCGGCTCCACGTAAATCCAGATCTTTCTGCGCAACAACAAACCCATCGTTGGTTTTTCGCATAATACTGATTCGCTCTTTGGCATTCTGTGACAGAGGTGGCTGATACAGCAAAATGCACGTACTTTGAGCGCTTCCCCGGCCCACTCGCCCTCTTAATTGATGTAATTGTGACAAACCAAGTCTTTCTGCATTTTCAATCACCATTAGTGACGCATTCGGCACATCTACGCCAACCTCAATCACAGTAGTGGCAACCAGTAAGTCGAGTTCCTGTGATTTGAATTGTTGCATGATCACATCCTTATCGAGCGGCTTCAAGCGACCATGCACAAGACCAACACGGCTACCCGGCAAAAGTTCACTGAGCATGGCAACGGTGTCTTCTGCAGCCTCGGCCTGCAAGCTCTCCGATTCTTCAATAAGCGTGCAAACCCAATAAACTTGCCGATTTTCTGCGATTGCTTTGGCAACACCTGCGACTACATCGCCTCGACGCGCTGCAGGCATGGCAATAGTGTTAACGGGTTTTCGGCCAGGCGGTAGCTCGTCGATGATTGAACAGTCCAGATCGGCATAGGCTGTCATTGCAAGTGTTCGCGGAATTGGCGTTGCTGTCATGATCAGCTGATGAGGCAAGCTGGATTCACTTGCACCTTTGTTACGCAGCGCCATGCGTTGATGGACTCCAAATCGATGCTGTTCATCGATTATGGCTAAGCCAAGATTCTCAAATTCAACATCATTTTGAAACAATGCGTGTGTGCCGACAATAATGCGTTGTTGGCCCATAGCGACCGCCTCAATCGCACTGCGCCTTTGTGCCACGCGCAACTTGCCCGAGAGCCAGCCAACCGGAACGCCCAACGGCTCAAACCAGTCACTAAAGTTAAGCAAATGTTGTTCAGCAAGAATTTCAGTGGGCGCCATAAACGCTACCTGATAACCGGCTGATACGGCATTGGCAGCAGCCAGAGCCGCGACAATGGTTTTTCCCGACCCGACATCGCCTTGCACCAGACGCAGCATGGGTTCGCCGAGCTCCATATTGGACAGCACTTCATCAAGCACGCGCTGTTGTGCACCAGTTAGGGTAAAACTCAGAGAATTTTGAAGTTTTATTGCAAGTTCGCTGTTCGCAGGAATTTTCGGTGCCAGATTTCGCTGTGCCTGAACCCGAAGTAATCGCAAGCCTAACCGATGCGCAATTAATTCTTCTAAAGCCAGTCGACGGTGGGCCGGGTGCATTCCAGACATAAGCGCATTAACATCAGCGCCTGGTGTGGGGCGGTGAACCATGCGCAAGGCACTAACAAGGTCTGGTAATTGAAAGTCTTGCAGTAATTCCGGCGGTAGCCAGTCAGTCAATGAATGTTTTTCCAGAAAATCGAGTGCCTGATCGCTAAGCTTTCTCAGTGTTGGCTGCTGAACACCTTCGGTAGCAGGGTAGAAAGGCGTTAGCGTTTTTTGAAGCGTGACACCTTGAGTTTGTAATCGGTATTCGGGGTGCACCATTTCAAGCATGCTCGGGCCACGGCGCACCTCACCAAAACACTGCAGCCTGGTGCCCGGTGTAAACTGTTTTACCTGCTGTTGAGTGAAATGAAAAAAACGCAGCATCAATGACCCCGTTCCATCATTAACACGCACCAGCAAAGAACGACGCTTTCTAAACACGACATCTGCCATCACAACTTCGACAGACACAACGGCTTCACTGCCAGGTCTCAAGGTGCCGATTTTCGCAAGCTGGGTTCTATCTTGATAGCGAAACGGCAGGTGAAACAGCACATCCTGGACATTGTGCATCCCTAGTGTGGCAAGCTTTTCAGCAACCGCAGCGCCAACACCCTTAAGCTTGGTTAAAGGCAATTTGTCTAAAGCAGTCCGCTCTGTTGTGTTTACCATACCGGTATGTCACACCACACTAGAACAAACATATTTTCGAGCGCTAACGATTGTCTTAGCCTTCGATATGCATAATACCTTCAACTTCCACGGCAACACCTTTGGGTAGTGACGCCACACCTATTGCTGCTCGTGCTGGGTAAGGCTCATCGAAATGCTCAGCCATCACGTCGTTGACCAACGGGAAATGCGCAAGATCAGGCAAATACACATTCAGCTTAACCACATCGGCAAAACTACCACCCGCCGCCTCACAAACGGCTTTTAGGTTTTTAAACACCTGCACAATTTGCGCATGTGGGTCGTCACTGACAACTTCCATGGATTCTGGATCAAGCGGTATTTGCCCGGAAAGATAAACAGTAGAGCCGCACTTAACAGCCTGAGAATAAGCACCAATAGCACCAGGTGCGTTTTTGGTAACAACGACCTGTCTGGTCATAGTAACTTTCCTATTGATTAAACACGAGAACAGTGTACTTATTTACGTAGACAACGGGCAGTTTACTGACTGTTTTGGAAATATATTGGCACATGAAGGTACGCTTTACCGCTTTCTCAAACAATGTTAAACCGGCCCGGGTAAAGCCGACTTGGTGGTGGCAATCAGGTGTTTGCTAGTGCAGTAAGTCTGACGGGAAAACGGTGCCTGGCTAAAATGACTGCGAGAATTGAGACAGTTGGCTCTGCGATGTCCAGCTGCAGATTGACTGTTGTACAAATTGAAGAACTGATGTGTGTTTAACGGCTGCGGGTTACAGCACGTACCACTGTTGAGTTGCGCAAGCGTCGAATAATGCGAGCCAAATGCTTTCGGTCTTTTACGCTTAATACAAAACGAATTTGAATATTGCCCTCACCACGATTGTTAAAGTCCATGTTTTCGATATTGATGTTCATCAATGACATGGTTGATGTTATCCGAGCCAACGCACCTGGCTGATTCATCAGGTGCACAATGATTTCAGCTTCGAAATGATCGGCTATGTCTGGTGCCCAGTCTACTGCAACCCATTCTTTGGGTCGCCTGCGATAACGTGACACATTTCGGCAACCGGCACGATGCACGGCTATTCCCTTGCCAGCTGTGATTAAACCCTGAACATTATCACCTGGAATAGGGCAGCAACATTTAGATAAGGTTAAGACGGCACCTTCGCGACCTTCAATCAACAATGGTCCGGTTTCACGAACCGGCAATTGAGAAAATTCGACGCTATCGCCATTCTTTTTGGTAACCAGACGCTCGGCAATCTGGCTTGGCAGATGATGTCCCAGGCCAACAGCCATGTATAACTCTGCAACTGATTTGAACCCGAATTCTGCCAGCAACGGCAGCATGTTTGCGTCCACACTTTCCGGTGTTTCTTCGTATCGGTCCAATGCCCGCTTTATCAGCCTTTCGCCAAATTCTTCCGCTTTGTGTTTGTCCATTTGACGCAGAAAATGTCTGATGGCCGTCCGTGCTTTCGAGGTAACAACAAAATTTAGCCACATCGGGCTCGGTGTAACATGCGGGCCGGTCACTATTTCCACCGTTTGGCCAGACTCGAGGGGCATGCTGAGTGAAAACAGATTCCTGTCTACCTTGGCCGCAACACAGGCATTCCCAATTTGAGAGTGCACTGCATAGGCGAAGTCGACCGGTGTGGCCTTGCCAGGTAACTCAATAATTTTTCCTTTTGGCGTAAAAACATAAATATCGCTAGGCAAAAGCTCGCCTTTTACACTTTCAACAAACTCAAGTGTATCGGCCGTATTACTCTGCATATCGATGAGGGTGTTCAACCAAAAGCGCGCTTTTTGCTCGTGCCCTATAGTCTCTTTTCCCTCTTTGTATGCCCAATGTGCCGCTATACCGGCTTCGGCAAATTCATCCATCTCTTTGGTGCGTATCTGAACTTCAACTGGAATGCCATCGGGGTATTTGAGTACGGTGTGTAAGGACTGATAACCATTCTCTTTGGGTTTGGCAATGTAATCTTTAAAGCGACTAAAGATAGGCGTATACAGTTGATGAACTATGCCCAGCACGCGATAACACTCATCGATATCGTCAACGACCACGCGTAACGCAAACATATCGAATACTTCTTGAAACGATAGTTGCTTGCGCTGCATTTTCTGATACAAACCATATAAATGCTTTTCTCTACCGGTAACACTGGCGTCGAGCCCTTTAGAGCACAAATTAGCCAGAATGTGTTCTTCAATTTTGCTGACCACATGATTTCTGTTGCGGTGAGATTGACGCACCTTGGCACCCAGAACCTGACTTCGCCATGGATAACAACAGGCAAAGCCTATATCTTCAAGCTCGTTTTTCACTTTGAACATGCCAAGCCGGCCAGCTATCGGTGCATAGACATCGAGTGTTTCGCGCCCAATTCTGTTTTGTCTTGCACGCGAGAGCACATCGATAGTGCGCATGTTATGTAGACGATCGGCAAGTTTAATCAGAATGACACGGATGTCCGAAACCATGGCAAGCAGCATTTTTCTAAAACTCTCTGCCTGCGCCTCTTCCTTGGACTTGAATTCCAGATAATTGAGCTTGCTCAAGCCGTCGACTATGGATGTCACCTCGTCACCAAATGCCTCCACCAGCTCTTCACGAGAGGTATTAGTGTCTTCCAGCACATCGTGAAGCAATGCAGCCATCACGCTCTGGTAGTCGAGCTGCATATCCAGAACTATATGTGCAACGGTAATTGGGTGGGTTATGTAGGGCTCACCAGAGCTTCTGGTTTGCGTGGCGTGTGCTTTGTTCGCAACGTCGAATGCTTTCTCGACAAGCGCAACTTCATTCTCAGGGAAACTTGGTTTTATACGATCTAGAAGCTTGGCAATGCCAACATCCGGAACCTGGGCATTTTCTACCACGTCAGCAACTGTCGCCGCGGTAGCAGGTGTGTTTGATGCGGAAGAATCCATTCGCGCACTCATCTGTTAGAACAAACAGCATTATGGCCGATATTTCGACCGGTAAAATCCGATATCTGCGTTTGCAGACTATGCACTGATATACCGGGCTTCGGTGACATTCTGAATAGCCCAGTTAAAATCAGAATTCTGATCGTATTTCTTTGTCATAGATTACGGGCTCAACTGGTGCCGGAGGTGGGGTTGGCGCTTCTTGAAGAATATCTTCACCAACCAGACCATCAGCAATTTCACGCAACGCGATAACGGTCGGTTTATCGTTATCAGCAGGTAGCATCGGTTCGGCTCCCATTGAGATATTGCGAGCACGCTTGGCAGCGATGAGCACCAGGTCAAAGCGGTTGCGTACATTTTCAAGGCTGTCTTCAACTGTGACGCGGGCCATATCGATTTACCTACTAAAAAGGAATCTCTTAGTTTAGTGCTCTGAACGAATAAACACCAGTGTAAAACAGTACAATTTGCGTTACTTTTAGGCAAATGCGTTGTGCCGAACGCACAATTAACACTATTTAGCCCGTCAAAGTGGCAATCAGACCCGCGTGACGTGATGCTTGACGTGATTTTTCAATTCTATAAGACAGAATTACCGCTTTTAATTCCATCACGGCATGCTCGAAATTCTCGTTGATGATCAGGTAATCGGCATGATGGTACTGCTGCATCTCAGCAACGGCCTCCTCGGTTCGACGCTTTATAACGGCATCGCTATCCTGTCCGCGAGATTTCAGACGATCAACCAAGGCTGCTCGAGAGGGTGGCAATATAAATATCGAGACGACTTCATCGAGCTTTTGTCGAACCTGAGCTGCGCCCTGCCAGTCTATTTCCAGAATAACATCGATACCATCACTCAAATTCTGCTGAACAGCCGCCAAGCTGGTGCCGTAATAGTTACCAAATACCTCGGCATACTCAAGAAACTGACCCGCCTCGATCATTCGCTCAAAATTATCGCGATCGGTGAAAAAATAATCCTCACCCTCGTTCTCACCCGGCCTTATTTCTCTGGTCGTGTGAGAGATAGATACACCAAGATCATCCAGGTCGTTTATTGTCTGCTGCACCAAGCTTGTTTTACCCGCCCCCGACGGCGCCGAAACAATGAACAATTGTGCTTGACTGGTTTTCATGCTGAGCTCGTTTGCCTTTAGCGTTAACAGTTTACTATAGCGGTTTACGCGCTAATACACGCAGTCAGCATGCCAAACCCGCTTATCACTGTACTGATGCCAGTACATGCCCTGACCTCCTATACCGTCGCTGCTGTGCAAAGCGTATTGGCACAATCACATCACAATATTGAACTTCTGATCGTCGGCAAAGAAGATGTAAATTCGTTGGTGTCACAGTTGCCTGCAGACAAGCGCATTCGGGGTATAACTCGGGAATCTCACGGAGTAATAGGTGCGTCAAACACGGGGCTAAAGCACTCTCGAGGTGAATACATAGCTCGTATGGACAGTGACGATATTTGCCACGCGGACCGCCTTCGGATACAGCTGGACGTTGCCCAGAGCCGAAAAGACATGACGCTAATCGGCGCTCGAGTCGACATATTCACCGACCACGGCATCCTCGGCGACGGCAACCGACGGTATCAGCAATGGCTTAACTCACTTATCACAGCTGAAGCCATTAGAGAGTCGTGTTTGATTGAGCTACCACTACCCAATCCCAGTCTGTTTGCGCACAGAGACTATTGGATGCAAATGGGAGGCTATCGAGAGATGGGCTGGCCTGAAGACTACGACCTCATTCTTCGCACCTGGCTTGCCGGTATACCCATGGTAAAACCAGAGGCTACGTTACTACAGTGGCGGGAACACCCACAACGGCTGACACGCACTGACAAACGTTATTCACGTGAAGCTTTTACAAAAGCGAAGGCCTGGGCCCTGACGCAGCCAGAAACAAAACTGGGTTTGAATGCCGGTCGATCAGTGTGGATTTGCGGCACCGGGCGCAATGCGCGATATTGGCACGATGCACTCATCGCCAATGGCGCAAGCGTTTCAGGCTTCGTAGAGCTTGACAATGCGAAAATAAAAACGCGCAAGCGACACTTGCCAGTGATTACCTATTCGGACCTTGAGCAGCACTGTGGGGGCGCACTGATAGTAACAGCCGTTTCGAACCCGGATGCTCGTAATGCTTTACGCGCGTGGTTTGTTGAGCGCAAATGTCGTATTGGTGAAGACGTCATTATTGGTGGATAAGACCAGGCAAAACGATTAGATCGGGCAAAGTTCCTCTACACGTTCAACAGCCTTATCAAAGCCTTCCAGACTGAACGTTCCCACGAATTTAGGTGCTTCGTTGGGGGTGAACACCATTACCACTTTTTCATGCCCTTGCATGGACTTTACAAAGCGGCTGGCCGAAATGGAATCTTCAATCGACAACCCCAGTTGATTGCGCAAAACCTTTGCCTTCCAATCACTTGATTTGTTATCAGCGTACAACTCAACGATCGTTGGCGAATTGGGACTACCAAAGCTGCAACCCATTGAAAAAACCACTTTCATTCCATCGTCTGCGCAATGTAATCCAAGTGATATCGTCCCCTCAATACCGCCACACATTACATGCTCTTCTGCAATACGTGTAGCGCTCGCGTTAGGTTTACCTGTGGCATAAGAACGAACATTTAAAATTGGCCAACCGGGTCTGCGTTGTTTGTATTGTTGCTCTGGATTCGACTGGAAACACAATTCGCGTTTTTCATTGTTCAGCTCCAGCGAGCAGTGTGTGTCGTTGGCTTGCACGCTGTTATTCAACAAACCAGTTGTTATGACCACGAATAGGCACAATAACCCGAAAACGCCAGAGACAACGGTTGTCTTTTGGGGTGTTTTTGAGCCCCAATTTTCCTTACTCACTATTACACTCCCTGCTCACCATCAAACTCCCCTTTTTTACAAAGCCCCAACATTAAGCTGTATATTTCCCTATCTGTTGATGACACGCCTACTTAGGCAGTGCTTGTTCATGAACCGACATATCTTGCGCATAGCACATGTCTGAGCGAGCTGATCGAGCCCAAATATGTGCTTCTATCTTGTACCAGTCGGGGTCATCGTAAGAGCCCCCGGCAATGGCACGCAACCCGGGTCGCATTTCCAGCGTCCACGACACGGTAGAACCACAAATTGGACAAAACTCATTTCTGATCCATCGGCCGGTGGTATCGGATTCGTACTGGTAATGCTGTACTTCGCCCTGAAGAAACGTAATTTGTTCATCTTCAAAATACACACCCACACCGTACGGTGCACCCGTTCTTAATTTACAGCTCGTGCAATGACAACCCATTGCTCGCACTGGATCACCATTGGATACGAATCGGACCGCTCCGCACTGACATCCACCTTCTTGTCCCATCTTTCCTCTTTTTCAGTAAGTCTTCAGTAAGTCTTCAGTAGGTTTTCAGTAAGTTTTCAATTAAAGTAATCGATAAACGTTGACCAGTGTGACCCAGTTCTCACAACTTTCTCTGGCACACATACAAAAGAAATAAGCAGCAACCTTAACCATGTACCAGTTGTCGAGCTAATGGCCGAAAGTAGCCCCATCAGTTAACTAGAACCAATAATGTCTGTCAATGAGGCATTGTACTGATTTTATCTCGATGTAATTTACGTACAGACCACTCCGCTATTCAACGTCATGCATCGTTACGGTGATGATTAAAATTAGCAATAGGAGACACCGTGATGAATTAACACTTGGCTAAACGAAAGTTAGGGCTAAACCCCAATGTTGGCAAAATCAATTACTCCATTTGACCCTGATTCTGACTTACTTTCTACACCCCGTTAAAACTTGATTTAGCCTATTTACGGTACGATAGAGGGCGTTCCGGTGGTAAAAACCGAATGAATCCTGGCTGGGCAACAGCTCAGAATATCGAAAATACTCAATCCCTTTCCACAGAGCGGCAGTTTGCTAAAGTGCTCGTTGTAGAGAATGCAATGGTGCAAACGACCCTACCGGCAGGAACCAGAAAACAACCATGCTGACAAACCCGATTGAATACCGTTGGATTCAAGCCTTTGCACAAGTTTTCGAGCTGTGCAAAATGCGCAAAGGCGAGAGCATAGTCATACTCAGTGAGAGTCAATCTCGTCAGCTAAACATAACGCTCAGCGAACTTGCGCTAGGGCAACTGGGATTGGACTACTTTCATATTAAGGTGCCTTCACCTACCGATCCAGCCGGTCCAATTGTTAGATCGTCGGGTGCGAGCCTGGTATTGGATGGACAAACACAAGCCACAGCAGCGCTCGCTGCGTGCGACGTGATTATAGATTTAACAGTCGAAGGCTTAATGCATGCAGCGCAAACGGCCAGTCTACTAAAGGCGGGTGCACGCATAATGAATATTTCAAACGAGCACCCTGAAGCACTGACGCGATTGGTCCCGACACCTGATTTAAAAGATACAGCGAAAGAGGCAATCAAGCTCTGTAGGTCGGCAAAGCATATGCACGTGAAGTCTGAGGCCGGCACAGATCTCATCGTGCGCATGACAGATGCCGCAACCGTAGGAGTGTGGGGATGGACTGACAAACCGGGCACGTTAGCGCACTGGCCTGGCGGCATTGTGGTTAGCTTTCCTAAAGCAAACGCCGTTAACGGTCGGTTAGTTTACCAAGCCGGCGATATGAACTTAACGTTTAAGCGCTACTTCGACACCGCTGTCGAACTGACCATAGAAAACGATTACGTCACCAAAATACACGGGGCGGGCGCCGACGCCGCACTAATGCGAGACTACTTTGCCGCTTTCGGTGAAACAGAAGCTTATGCAACCAGTCACGTTGGTTGGGGTTTTAACTCGGCAGCACGTTATGAGGCTTTAACCATGTACGATAAACACGACACCAATGGAACAGAGCTTCGTGCTGTAGCAGGCAACTTCCTGTATTCGACTGGCGCAAACGAGTTTGCACAACGATTCACTCGCGGGCATTTCGACCTACCCATGATGGGTTGCGATATCGATTTAGATGGCGTACTGGTGGTTCAAAATGGCAAACCCGTATGATAATCAACGGCATTGACTGTCTTGTCAACGGCAATGACGTTGATGATACAGACGGCGAACCTGTTTTATTTTTACACGGCATTGGTGGGGGCGCTGCCAGTTTCAGCGCGCAACTGAAACAACTTTCAAACTATCGGTGTATTGCGTGGAACATGCCTGGGTACGGCGCAAGCATCGCTGAACCTTGGCCACCAACATTTGAAACTTTAAGTGCTGCGCTTAACGACTTTATTATCGAGTTAGGCTACCAACAAGTACACCTGGTTGGCCAATCAATTGGTGGAATGTTAGCACTTGAACACGCCGTACGTCACTCCGATCAGGTCGCCTCACTCAGCCTGATTGCAACCACCTCAAGCTTTGGCGGGCGCGACGATAGCTTTAAACAGGCTTTTCTGAAAGCGCGTTTAGCGCCATTGGAATCCGGACAATCCATGGCACAGCTTGCGACTCGGTCAGCGCCCAAACTGGTCGGCCCTATTGCCTCTGCACAGTGCATTAGCGACGTTGAATCTATTTTATCTGGCGTAAGTGAAAAAACCTGGCGTGGCATACTCGAATGCCTTGTGACCTTCAACAGGCGCAATGAACTTGCCAACATCAGCCAGCCGTGTTGCCTGATTGCCGGCAGCCACGACTTGAACGCACCTGCCAAAACGATGAAAAAGATGAGCGAAAAATTAAGCAACGCTCAATTTCATTTGATAGAAGGCGCCGGTCATATGGTGAATCAGGAAGCGGGTTCCCAAACAAATGACATTCTGGAACAATTTCTCGGACAACACCCGCTATGAGCATCTCACCCATATTCGACCCAGTAGCCTGGAACCTGACGGACGAACAAGCCGCGCTGGCGACTAAAACGCGTAATCTGGCAGCAACAAACTTCGCTCCGCGGGCGTCTACGTTCGACAGAGAAGCGGCATTTCCAACAGAAAATTATAAAGACATGGCCAAGGCCGGATTACTTGGCATATGTATTCCGGAATCAGAAGGTGGCATGGGTGCCGACCTGAAAACCTATATGATCGCAGCAGCCGAAATGGGACGCTTCTGTGGCGCTACGGCACTCACCTTCAACATGCATGTGTCATCGTGTTTGTGGACAGGCTTTCTACTGGACGGACTCGGCCTCGATGCCGCTATACGCAAGCAACACAACGACATGCGCAAGCTGCACTACAACCGCATATTGAACGATGGCAAGATCTACTCCCAACCTTTTTCTGAAGGCGGTGCAGCGGCAGCAGGATTCAAAGCGTTTGGAACCACCGCACTTAAAACTGACGGTGGCTGGATTGTCAATGGTAAGAAAATATTTGCGTCCCTGTCGGGTCACGCCGATTACTACGGCGCTCTTTGTACCGCTTTACAAAAACCCGACGATAAACACTCCCGGCGAAACACCATGTACCTGGCGGTAGCCGCCGATGCACAAGGCGTCAGTGTTGAGGGTGAATGGGACCCGCTAGGCATGCGCGGCACAGTATCTCGAACCTTGATTTTCAAAGACGTTTTCGTGGCCGATGAAGACCAACTTATGCCACTGGGTGTTTATCCAAGTGCAGCGGTTCGTTGGCCACACATGTTCATGACGCTGACCCCAACCTACATGGGTATTGCTCAAGCCTGTTACGATTTCACCGTAGCCTACTTACGTGGTGAAGTACCGGGAACACCACCGGTAAAACGAAGAATGTACCCAACGAAACAAATTGCAGTGGCTCAAATGCGAGTGATGCTTGACCAGACCAAGTCGACCTGGTTCCAGGCAATATCAGAAGCAAAGCCAGACCCAAGCCAGGATAGTCTCATGAGAGCCTGGTCGGCACAGTACACCGTTATGGAAAATGCGAATCACTTGGCACAGTTGGCTATACGCACCTGCGGCGGACAAGCGATGCTGCGCTCATTGCCTCTGGAAAGACTGTACAGAGATAGCCGATGCGGTTCTTTGATGCTGCCATGGACTGCTGAGCTGTGTCTCGACAAACTTGGCAAAGGCGCGCTTTATAACCCCGGCGAAAGCGATGACGATTGATTGCTGGATAGCCGACACCGCCGCAACAAACCCGGATAAACCAGCGCTGATCTTTAATCAGCAAACGATCAGCTACGCAACGCTTTCAAATAAAATTGCTGACAAGGCGTGTGCACTGGTCAACGCTGGTGTTTGCCGCGGCGATCGAATTGCGTGGTACGGCTTAAACCACCCAGAGGTCTTTACGCTGTTATTTGCCTGCGCAAAAGTCGGGGCCATTCTGGTACCGTTAAACTGGCGACTGGCGGTACCTGAAGTTGCGGAAATTGTGGCTAACTGTTCACCAACGTTGTTGTTTTACGATGATCATTTTTCCAAACAGGCTTTAGCACTTCCCAACGTTCGGGCAATATCGGTGAATGAAGCCGCAACTGCTTCAAGCGCGCACGATGACAAAGAGAATCCTGCTCAGCACTCAGCGATAGAGGCAAATAATGTATCGACGAG
>CALIMV010000135.1 GCA_938045275.1 uncultured Granulosicoccaceae bacterium | reverse complement strand
ACATAACCGATGCGTCTGCCTTGCATTCTAGCAAGTGCAACTGACGCTTCGGTCATGCCGACTACTGGTATTGACAACACTTCTCGTAGTGCATCGCGAGAAGTATCGAACGAGACAGCAAGCATGATTGCATCGACTGCTTCATGGTTAATCGCCGCTTCAATAATGGCATGTGATGCTACAGCTATGTCGACTCGGGTATTGATTATTGCAGGGCCAAATTCAGGTGTACAGTCAATGACCGTAGCACTTTGACCGAGAGTACGTCGCATTTCATCACCGACTTTAACGGTAATGGACTTAGTGGTGTTGCCGTTAAGGCAGAGAATACGCATTAAACAGGTTTTCCTGGTAAGTTACGATTCAAGTGCACTCCATGACGTGAGTCATCTTGAAGTATGCCATTGTCAACAACAACCTTGCCGCGAAGTATCGTGGTCACAGGCCAGCCAGTCACGTTAAACCCTTCCCATGGTGTGTAGTCGGAGCCATGATGCAAGATGTCTTGGCTGATGGTCTTGTTCAACTTCGGATCCCACAGCACAATATCTGCATCGGAGCCAATCGCGATAGTACCTTTTTTCGGGTATAAGCCATATAGTTTGGCATGATTGGTTGAGGTTAAAGCAACGAACCGACGCAGGTCGATTCTGCCTTTATTAACGCCTTCTGAAAACAACAACGGAAGTCGTGTTTCCACACCGGGTATACCGTTAGGGATGTGACGAAAACATTGTTCTGCTCCATCGGTTTGTTTACCTTCCGGGCTGGCAAATATGAACGGGCAATGGTCGGATGAATAGAGTTCAAAGTCTCCTTGTTCCAATCCTTTCCAACACGCGACCTGATTCTCTTCGTCACGCGGTGGAGGTGAACAGACATACTTCGCACCTTCGAAACCTGAACGGTCCAGATCATCAGCTGTCAAGGTCAGGTATTGAGGGCAGGTTTCAGCATGTACGCGACTGCCTCGTACTCTTGCACGCCTAATCTCGTCCAGTGCCTCACCATTGGACACATGGACGATAGTTAGTGGCACGCCTGCGATTTCGGCAAGTGAGATGGCGCGATGGGTGGCTTCACGTTCAACAGGTACAGGCCTGGTGGCGGCGTGATAATAGGGGCCTGTTTTACCATCGAGTTCGGCACCTTCACGCAGGAACTCTATGGCGTCTTCGTTTTCGGCATGCACCATAACCATGGCACCATGCTTTTTTGCCACAGCCATGACATCCAGAATCTCACGATCAGTCAGGCGCATACCGGGATACGTCATGAAGACCTTAAACGAAGTATGACCTGCCTCAAGCAGTGCGGGCAAATGCTGTCCTAGAGTTTGCGGGTCAGTGCGATTGACAATTAAATGAAAACTTACATCGATATGGCAATTCCCAGTTGCTTTTGCATGGTACGCATCAACCGCTTCTCGTAGGTTCTGATGATCTTCCGGAAGACAAAATGGCAGCACGGTTGTATTTCCTCCGAACGCTGCAGAGCGAGTGGCACTTTCAAAATCATCAGCCATTTTGACGTTTGGGCCAGCCGGCTGAGAAATATGCACATGACTATCAACACCACCGGGTAATGCATACAAACCGGTAGCAACTATTGTTTGATCTGCATTACCCAGATCTAAACCAATAGTAGCGATTCGACCATCTATCACACCAATGTCCGTTCTAGTGACGTCAGCGGCAGTAGCCACTTCAGCCCCTTTGATAATCAGATCGTATTTCACTTGATCGTTCTCCGAGTTTGCCGTTGATGTAATTGGGGTCCTGAGCGTATAGCGCTAAGCATAGTAAGTGCTCTTTTTCTAGCTCGGTAGAAAATCATTTTCCCGCTGCCATTATTGAATATGTAGCTCAAATGAATAACTGACACGCAAACCGGTATCGTAGTAAGCCCTAATGACTTTGTTGGCACCGGCTGCAAACGCCGTAGGGTCTCCTGGGAGCCAGCCTCAGGTGTTTGGCGTAAACGGTGCTTACAGCTTTTGTCATGAGAGCGGGATAGTTCGAACTATAGTGATGATCGGTATTGCACAAAACATAGCTAGATACAAGGCTTTATCGTTGGTTTGCATATCATCCGGATGAAAGCCACTTGATTTGTAAAAGCGCGTGCAACATACAGACATTAATATGGTAGTTATGTTCTTTCAAAGTTCCTATGCTGTTGGTGTGAATTGGTTCTGGCACTTCAATTTGAGTATGTGATGACACTAATGAAACAATGTCGTGTTTGTATACTGCTAATTTTGCAGCGCTGTGATGCATTTTTCCTGCATCGTAGAAATAACGATACCTTTGACTTATCGAGACCACTCCCTCATGTCGATGTACGCGCGAACAGCTACGTATAGTTCGACCTTATATCCAGTTATTTTAAGATTGCAAACAGCTTAAGAAATAAACCAGCGTTTCAGATTACATCTGAACTTTTAAAACTCAACACATTATCCAAAACAATAAATTGCTTTTATGGATAATTGGGAGTATGCTGCGCCTATTGGAACGGCGTTCCGATCCTCTCTCGAGCCTAATCTCTCGCCAGTTTATCGGCAATTCACGAATAAACAACATTTCAATTCAACCATTGGAAATGAAGCGCTTACTGTGCTTTATCGTAGTTGT
>CALIMV010000134.1 GCA_938045275.1 uncultured Granulosicoccaceae bacterium | reverse complement strand
TTAAAGTGCACCAAACCGTAGATAGCAGGGTTGCCTGTGGGCGCGGTGACTTCTCGGTGAGAAACGCTAATCCAGGGGTTGTCGTACATCACTTTTACAGAGTGCGTTTTCCAGGGATTTAAATTTGATTCGCTCAATGGGTTTGGTCGGAGTTGAAGGCTAAAATGTAGGCGGAGTGTATCGTAATTGCCGAAAATGAACAGTAATTATAGCGTTGAAGCGTGCGAAGTTATCGTTGCACTAAGTTGGCTCAAGAAGCTGGTTGAAAAAATATCGCTAAAAACACGACAATCAGCAGCGATGCACCCATTAATATATTGATTCTTCTTTGCACTTGTTTAGTTAACGCCATTCGCTTAATGCCGACTCCAGCGGCAAGCCACAGCAAGTGAATGGGAATCCAGATCGCGTTAATTAATACAAACTTCCATACAATTTCGGTCGTCGCGGTTAAATGTACGAATGGAAAACTGGTGAATAATGTTGTGTTTACCACATAGGCTTTGGGATTGATTGCCTGTAAGGCAATGCCGTTGATCAGTCCGGGTGCACTTTGATTCTCAATAAAAGCGATTTTGGCACCGGCGAAAGCGATTTTTGCCGCCAAATAAATCAGATAGGCTACGGATGCGTAAAGCAGAACCGGACGAATAATCGGATGTGCCAGCATGAGTCCGGCAACCCCGCTGACCACAGCTAAGGCAACCAGGTTGGTGCCAATAAACAGGCCGATCAGGTATCGATAAGCAGGCTTGGCACCAAATGCTGCACTAACACCTGCCGTTGATAACACGCCTGGCCCAGGCGTTATTAGCAGAAAAAAAATCGCAGCCAGAAACGCAATCATAGTGCTGAACAGGTGTTTGAGTCTGCGGCTATGTTAGCCCGATTGAACCAAAAACGGTAAGTACCTTTGATTGGCCAAGTCAATCGGGAAATTTTGCGCCGAGCATATTCGTCCAGTATTGACGATAATCTGATGCGTCGTTTTCGGTGCAGGTTACCGCGACATCGACAAATGCTGGGTTCATTAAGTTTGAACAGTGTCCTGGACTGTTAGTCCAGCCCTGAATGACCTGTTCGGTCGAAGTTTGACCGGCCGCGATATTTTCACCGATGGTCCTCCAGTCATACCCTTGATTGGAAGCGCGTTGAGCGGCGCTTAATCCATCGCTGCCAGTGTGACTAAAGAAATTGAATTGTGCCATGTCGTTGGAATGGCTCAATGCTGCAGCCTGTAATACGTTGTTCCATACAACTGGCGGTGCGCTGGCAAAAAATTCGTTACCGCACATTCGTCCCTGCGATCGGACTTGATTGATCAAATACAAAGTACTCTCCTTCACTTCATCAGGTGAGCCTGTGCAGCCGACACTGGGTGGTGGTTGTGAGCCGGTAGAGTCGTCGGGGTCAGTAGAGTTGTCAGGGTCCGTAGAGTCGTCGGGGTCTGTGGAGTTGTCCGGGTCCGTAGAGTCGTCGGGGTCGGTTGAGTCGTCGGGGTCGGTAGAGTTGTCCGGGTCCGTTGAGTCGTCGGGTTCGGTAGAGTTGTCAGGGTCCGTAGAGTTGTCCGGGTCGGTCGAATCGTCCGGGTCGGTAGAATCGCCAGGGTCAGTTGAGTTGTCAGAGTCCGTTGAGTCGTTAGAATCAGTGGAATTCGATCCGTTGTTATTCGTAGCGTCTACAGGATCAGTGTTTGTCTGATCTGTGGTGTCAGTGCTCGTACCAGATTGATCTGTATCTGTTGTAGGATCTGAGCCCGAAGTCTCCGTGCCAGTTTGTCCTGAAGCAGATGGCTCATCCGTTTGTGTGTCTGCGCCAGTTGAATCAGAAGTGCTGTCAGTGTTTGAATCAGGTACTGGTTCTGGCGTCGTGATCACTGTGTTCGGGTTTGCAGCGGGCTCTTCGGGTATTGACGGCTCTCCGTTTGTCATTGAGCTGCCAGAACCTTCCGTCGTTGGTTGGCTGTTCGTGTTGTTAATTGGCGCGGGCGTCGCTGGCTCTAGTGAAGGGGCTGGCGCGGCAGAGCCCTCACCACTCGTTTCTGGAGATTGACTCGCGGTAGCAATCGCTGCCTGCTCGTTTTGAACATCTATTGCAGGGCCAGTGTTGGTGCTCGGACCGGTCGAGTCTTGACCTGAACCACAGGCTGAAATGGTTGCGGCCAGGATAAAAATCGGCACCAATCGATTTTGTGTACTAAGTATAAACATACTCAAGTCCGGGCAGATTTGTCTTGGGTTTGTTTGGCGTTATCGGCCATTGAAATGAACATGTTGTGAACTTCTGATGGGAAATCGCGTTTGGTGTCACAAACGCAGTAAACTCGATAGAAAAACATATGTGACCGATCTTGCAAAACAGTGGGTAACTAATGGTATTGATAAATACGCCGCTACGCACGGCGACAAAATGAGCATAATGTAACGAGTCGTTCAATTTGATACAGTAACGGAAAACAAGATGGGGGCTAAGAAGCAGATGAATAGTATTAGTCGAGTATCAATTAAAAAGTCAATTTGGGTAGTGCCGGCGCTCCTTGCTGTGCTTGTGAGCTGCGCGACAGAGCCCTATTACGAAGTGGCTCCAATCAGTCCAACCAATGTTTCACCTGGCGATGATGTCAATATAGGTGTCAATGCGGAAACGACCTTTACGTGGCTGCCAACTGAAAATACCCAATATTACGAATTCCACATTTATAACCAAAAAACCAAAGACACGACCCAGTATCTCCATGACAATTTACAGGTAGGGCAAATTTGCCTTGAGGGTCGATGTAGTCTCACCCTAAATGTTGATCTGCCAATGTCCAAAGGTCATGCATGGCGAGTTCGCGCGGGTAATAACGCAGGTCTTTCTGAGTGGAACCGAACCCGATTTAATATGATTAGCGCAAGCACGGCGTCCAGTGCAAGTACTGAATCAAGCACCGAATCAAGTACCGAAGTAGGAACAGAGGTAGATTTGGTTGAGGTTACTCAATCAAGTGCAGTCCCAAGTGCAGTCCCAAGTGCAAAGCAAGCAGCAAGCGCGGCTGAAGCGGTGGTTGAAAACCCCGATGAAATTCCAAGTGTCGAGTTGGCCGCGACTGCTGTGGAAGTTTCTGAGCCCGAAGTTGGCACACAAACGAATGACGGTACAGAAACAAGTGAAGTTGCAAAAGTAAGTGATGACGTAGCAGTGAGGGATAAAGTAGAAGAAGGTTCTTCGCTGGAATCAGCCTCGGTATCAAATGGTCCAGATCTGATGCAGCCTGCTGAAGGCAGACAAGTAGCCACTGGTTCTCTGGTCGATTTTAAGTGGCGCTCGATACCCGATGCCGTTAGTTACGACTTTTACATTTACGATTCGGTAGGCAAAGAAATGGTTGAATCGTTAACAGACATAGCTGCAGGATCGCTTTGTAAAAGCGACAATGAATGTGGTCTGACTCGAGAGGTTTCATTGCCTGAGGCTAGTCACTCCTGGAGAGTACGTGCAAATTTTGAGAGCGGTGCGTCTCCTTTCTCCAGCAACCAGTTTGCTGTTACACCCTGATTTTTTGTCACTCACTTTTGTCAACCCATGAGGCGCTGCCGCTGATCAGTTGTGTTGCAATAATAGAGAGAATGCAATAGGCGAAAAAATAATAAAAACCCGGTCCAAGATCGGATTTAAAGTCCACCAGTGCCCGGTTTTCCTGAATTCCATTCCCCGCCAGATAAGCAACAAAGATGGCTACTACGAAAACGTCAGCCATTGACCATTTGCTGGCAATTAAACTTATCCATAATAGTCGACGTTTAACTGCAGCTGGTACCGGTAGATGAGCTGCGGTTAGTACCAACGCCTTCAGCAGTGGTACACCTACACTGAAAAATAATATCAGCACGGCTACTGGCACATGGTTATTATTGTAAAGTTCAGCGGCAGTACTCAAAATGCTATTGGTTTTACTGAAAGCAGGGACGTTGCCGCTAACTTCTACACTGTCAATTAACGGGTTTATTATATCTTTGACGAATCCGGGTATATCTTTATTCTCGGTAAAAATGTTTTGCCCAACTCCCACTAATTTGATTTTCTCTACGGTGCCGGAAACGCTCAGCATTGGCTGAGTTAAGCCCGGAACAAGTAGAGCGTAGGCACAAATCAGCAACAGGAAACCGAGAATTTTTCGCATTGAGAATGGTATGGAAGAACTATTGCAAGTGGGTTGAAGATCAGTATAGCAATTTGGAGTTAAATCGTATGAAAGTGTGGATCGTTGGCATTGCGCTGTTGCTGAGCGGTTGTGGTGACGCCAGATTACAAGCTTTGAGCGAGGGCGATGTCATTGTCGCATTTGGCGATAGCCTGACTGCGGGAAAGGGTGTAACTGAAGACGCCGCATACCCTGCTGTCCTGAATGAGTTAACGGGCTATACGGTGGTCAATGCAGGCATTTCAGGCGAGACTACACACGAGGGATTATTGCGACTAGAGAGCGTTCTTGAACAAGAAAATCCAGCCTTGCTTATTTTATTTGAGGGTGGGAATGACATCCTTCAGAACATGGATTTATCGCTAACCAAGGCAAATATTAATGACATGATTGTGATGGCAAAGGAACAGAATATCCAAGTAGCTTTGGTGGGTGTGCCACAAAAGCAATTATTTTCGAAATCAGCCGAATTTTATAATGAATTGGCTGACGAGCACGAGCTTCCGATTGATAATGAGATTGTAGCCTCATTGCTTCGAAAGCCTGCGATGAAATCAGATAGCGTACATTTTAACTCGCAAGGCTATCGAGCATTGGCGCAGGCGATAGCTAAAATGCTCGATGAGGCTGGTGCATTCTAATGTGGTATGTCACACCACACTGGTTTAGGCTATTCAGTTTGGAATCGGCCTCGAATGCTGCCGAGCTTAAATTTACTTTGTTTAGATTCGGAAGGTTTAATGTAAGCGGTTTCCAATTTTTCGCGAGCAATTCTGATCATTTCATCGGTAATCGGTTGCTTTGCATCGACTCGATTCTTTAATTCCGCATAAGTTATATCTGTACTAGAGCTGTGTGTAGTAGTTTGCTGTTGCTCAGTATTAACCGGGTAGTCCGTTGGTGTGTTCATATTACAAGTGCAGTTTGAATTTCCGTGTTGTGGTACTGCCAGTCGATCGAGACCTGACAGAATCATTATAAAAACACGGTTGTGCATTCACCGCTAGTGCCGGGTTGTTAGCCAGTTCGCATATACAGGATTTGGAATGGATAATTCGAGATTAGATTGGCTGAAAAATCAGATGTTGTGAATTGGTCGAGGGAGCACGCTAACAAGAAGCCATGCCAGTGTTGCAAATATGGCGCTGGCAGCGACGCCGCTACAATTTTAGTTTTGCAAAAAAACTTTGTATTTTTCTCTCTGCCTTGTCCTCTTCTTCACGCGCCAATCTCCAGGCTCGCTCCTTTTTCTCTTTCTCTTCCGTTAGTTGAGCGTGATAGTTAGCGTCTTTTTCGTTTGCTACGCGAATCGCCGATTTAACGATTTCCAAAATGGAGCTCAATTCGGAGGGAATGCAAACTATGTCGAGCTCAGTGCGGTGAAAATAAACTGGTTTATAGCGTGCTTTTTTTGGTTGTCTTACTTCATCCAGAAGATACCGTGATTCTTTCGGAAGCGATTCTGCAAAAAACGCACGCCAGGAATGACTGGTATTTGACTCAATTTTAAATACAAATTTGTACTCTGGACCTAAGCTGAATTTTATTGCTTTCACTTTTTCTGCAATACGTACCACTCTGGTTTTGGTGCCAGCTGGCATTTCTTTAATAGCCATTAGTGTCACTCGCTATAAGATTCAAACAAGTTGTGAATGATGTAGTCAAAAAATCTTTTCTCAATCTTTTTTTCGTAATAGTTTTCGCCACAGCAAATGGCTATGTAAGTTATACAGCCATGCGAACATCAACATAAAAGCTGCATGCAATATAGTGCTGGAATAGGTGTTTGTCTGAAGGCCCGTCTTTTAATGCGAGCGCCTGATTTTCAAAACTGTTCAGCAGCTTGTATTTATAGACAAAATTGAAAAAACATAATTAAAAAATCAGGCAATTAAGTGTAAATATTTTGAAAGAAAAACCGGTCATGAAGCCATTGCTATCGGTCAAGAATATCTGCATAGCTGCTCTGCATTAATCGGCAAATGTAGGTTGTCATTGTGCTGCTTGGATTTCAATTTTGATAGGGAAGTTTTCACCAAAAGCGCACGCGGGATTATTGCTTGCAGAATGACTAACGGTTGTGTGTTGTTCACGTGATTCGCAGCGGCGACAATGCTGGCGGATACTTCTAGGCTGACTAATTGCTCGCGTAATTGCTCGTGCTTTTTATCTGGTTTTCAACAGCGTTCGTCAGGTCCGTAACATGCGTTGACAATCGAGCTTATAGCTCCGTTGAATGTCAGATGTAACCGCGTGTAACAACTGGTACTTTTACCGTGCATGAAATACCTGCAGTGCTAGTATCTCGCTATAAATTTTCCAGAGTAATGTTGAGATGCGTACGCCTCACGCGAAATTAATTCCTGTTGCTGCACTGCTG
>CALIMV010000133.1 GCA_938045275.1 uncultured Granulosicoccaceae bacterium | reverse complement strand
GTAGCGAGTTTGTTGCAAAGGGTGAGAAGTTGGAAAATGTAGAGGTTGTGGATTTCGATTCCCGCATGGAAGAGCTGATCGCTGGCGCCAAGGCAGTTGTTACAATGGGTGGCTACAACACGTTTTGCGAAATTTTATCGTTTGATAAACCCGCACTTGTTATACCCCGCACAACGCCTCGTGAAGAACAGTTGATTCGAACACAAAGAGCCGTAGAACTAGGAATGGTTGATATGTTATTGCTGGAAGATGCCGAGATTCCGGCAAAACTGAGTGCGCTGTTAAAAGCGTTGCCCAGCAGGCCGAAACCCTCCGAGCGGGCTGGAACGACAAAACTTGATGGGCTCGATAATATATCGGCAATCGTGGGTAGTTTTTTCAACACAAGATCGAAAAAGCGTAGTCTGAAAGGGGCAGTGTCATTCAACTAATTCATCAACCGCCTGTGCTTCGTCGTAAGTTGATTGTTCTGGTGAAGGGTTATCCGCGGCTGTCAGAAACGTTCATTGCGCAAGAATTGCAAGGGCTTGAAAAAGCCGGTATTGAGCTGGCTATTGTTTCACTACGCCGCCCGACCGATCAGACCAATCACGCTGTTCACGATGAGATTCAAGCCAACGTCACCTATTTACCGGAATACATTCATCAGTTTCCGCTTCGTACCCTGCGGGGCCTGATAGCAAGCTTGAAAATGCCGGGCTTTAAAAAAGCAGCGCAACTGTTTTTGAAAGACTTTCGGCGAGACATGTCCCGTAATCGGGTAAGGCGCTTTGCACAGGCTGCAGTACTTGCTAAGGAATGGCCCGAAAACGCCAGATGGTTGCATGCGCACTTTATACATACGCCTTCGTCAGTGGCTTATTACGCCAGCATTATTCGAGGTGTTCCATGGACGGTGTCTGCACATGCGAAAGATATCTGGACATCGCCTGATTGGGAGCTGGCCGAAAAGTTAAAGCTTGCACGATGGGCAGTCACCTGTACTCGATTCGGTCATCGGCATCTACAATCATTGGCGCCTGATGCATCAACCGTGCATTTAAGCTACCACGGTCTTAATTTATCGCGCTTTCCAGTTTATGATCGCCCGGAATCAAATCGTTATGGGCAAGCGCCGGACGAGCCGGTTGTTATTGTCAGCGTGGGGCGAGCGGTAGAGAAAAAAGGCTTTGATATCTTGTTAGATGCGCTGGCCATGTTGCCTGCTGAGTTGCATTGGCATTTTGTGCACATTGGTGGCGGAGAACAATTACCGGCATTGAAGGCGCTTGCCTGTAAACTTCAGATTGACGATCGCATTACCTGGTTGGGCGCAGTCGACCAACGTGAAGTGTTGGCCAATTATAGAAAAGCCGATGTATTTGCGTTGGCTTGTCGAATTACATCCGATGGAGATCGTGACGGCCTGCCTAATGTATTGCTTGAGGCTGCCAGCCAGGGGCTCGCTTGTATCTCAACTAACATTTCAGGCATTCCCGAGTTTTTTGATAACGGGAATGGTTTATTGGTAGAGCCAGATCGTGCCGATCTGCTGACAGCTGCGATTAAACAAGCTATAGAATCGCCGAAATTACGTTATAAACTTGGTCATGCCGCGCAAGCAAAAGTAAGAGCTGAGTTCGACTATCACAATAGCATCGAACAGCTAGTCGGACTGTTTGAAAACGAATGGCAAAGTGACAACTAATGGCTGGTGCCGTGCAACCGCGCGTGATGTTTTACGTGCAGCATCTGCTTGGTATTGGACACTTAATGAGGGCTCGCCGAATCGCATCGGCGTTATACAAGAACGATTTTTCAGTCACGCTGGTTACAGGTGGGTTGCCTGTTCCAGGTTTTGAACTGCCCGGAGTGCAGCAAATAGCGCTACCTGCAATGGCCGTGCGCGATGGTAATTTCAGCGACTTGGTCGACTCCAATGGCAATAAAGTAGACAACGCTTTTAAAGCTGCGCGGCGGCAACGATTGCTTGATGTTTATAGCCGGTTACAACCGGATATTGTTGTACTCGAAGCGTACCCATTTGGTCGGCGTCAGCTTCGGTTCGAACTGCTGCCATTAATTGATGCTATTCAGTCGAGCCAACCCAAACCGCTGCTTGTGACCTCAATTCGCGATGTTCTGCAACGCAATCGAAAAGCCGGTAGAGATGAAGAGACAACCAACATCCTCAATCAATATTTCGATAAAATTCTTGTGCACGGAGATGCAAACTTTGCAAGGCTCGATGAAACTTTTCCATACGCTAAACAGATAGCGGATAAAATCGCGTATACCGGGCTGGTGAGTGGGCCCACGCCGAACGCACCAAGTGATACGTTCGATATTGTCGTATCTGCAGGTGGTGGTGCAGTTGGTACTGCGCTATTGCGCTCAACAATGCAGGCGGTGGCGCTGTTACCTGATACCACGTTATGGTGTGTCATTACCGGTCCTTATTTGGCGCAACCAGAATTTGAGGCATTAGCAAGCAGCGCACCGGCGAATGTCACGCTTGAACGTTTTCGAGCCGATTTTGTCAACTTGCTCACTAAGGCACGTTTGTCGATATCTCAAGCTGGCTACAATACTGTCAATGATATATTGCAGGCTGGGTGTCGCGCACTGCTAGTCCCGTATTGTTCGCAGGGTGAAACGGAACAAGCTGACA
>CALIMV010000132.1 GCA_938045275.1 uncultured Granulosicoccaceae bacterium | reverse complement strand
TGGTGAAAAACCGATTCAGCAAAATAAATGGACAGAACAAGTGCAAGACCGGCACGAAATTTTTGTCGCTAATTCCATTGATGAAATTGCCCAGGTGTTACCAGACTATGAGTTAATTGCTTCTCTGGGTTGTGAAAGTTGTCTGAACTTACCCATAGTCGTCAATGGAATAGTCATCGGCACATTAAATTGTTTACACGAGGCAGGTCACTACACTGCAGAGCGGATAGCAGCTGCAGAAACCCTCAAACAACCTGGTGCAATGGCATTTCTACTCAGTGCGTTTGTCAATAAAAGGAACAAAGATGAGTAATTCAGCTCGACGGGTAGCAACGGACGTTGGTGGCACCTTCACTGATCTGGTTGCGATTGAAAACCAGCCTGATGGTGTGAAGATCACGACAGCTAAAACCGATACCACACCACCCGATTTTGAAACCGGTGTGCTCAACGTACTCGCTAAAGGCGGTATAGCCGCTGCTGATGTTGAATTCATGGTGCATGGAACCACCGTAGTCATTAACGCTTTAACTGAACGCAAAGGCGTCACAGTTGGTTTAATTACCACCGAAGGGTTTCGCGATACGCTGGAAATTGCCCGCGGAAATCGCCCCGACTTTTTCAATTTGCATTATAAAAAACCAACACCATTCGTACCGCGCTATTTGCGTACCGAAGTGCCAGGGCGTATGACATACAAAGGCGAGGAACGAACACCGCTTGATCTTTCCGGTTTGCCAGATATCATCACGTTATTCGAAAAAGAAGGGGTACAAGCTATTGCAATCTCGCTTTTACACTCTTATGCCAACACGTCTCATGAAGAGGCAGTGCTGGCAGCTGTTCAAAAACTGTGGCCCGACGTATCGGTTGTTGCATCCCATCAGATAACCCGTGAATGGCGTGAATACGAACGCACTAGCACTGCTGTTTTATCTGCGTACGTACAGCCCGTTGCTGCGGGTTATTTAACTAAACTAAATGACGGATTAATGTCTCAGGGGTTGATCAACCCGCCTTATATCATGCAGTCCAATTGTGGTGTTGACAGCATAACTTCAACATCTAAAGTGCCTATAGCCATGGTAGAAAGCGGTCCAGCATCCGGTTTTTGGGGAGCAGCTGAGTTAGGCAAATTAATCGATGAGCCCGATATTCTAGCCCTGGATATTGGCGGCACAACCGCAAAATGCTCGTTAATTGAAAATGGTGAAGTACGCATCATGACCGATTACTGGATAGAGCGCACGCGACAATCTGCGGGCTATCCCATTATGGTACCGGTTGTTGATTTAGTGGAAATTGGCAATGGCGGGGGCTCCATTGCATGGGTAGATGACTACGGAAAGCTGCATGTTGGGCCTCATTCCGCTGGCGCTATACCCGGGCCTGCGTCTTACGGTAAAGGTGGTGCAGAGGCCACCACCACAGATGCAAATTTGTGGCTCAACCGAATCAATCGAGACTATTTCTGTGGTGGAGACGCCACAGCTAACATGGATGCTGTAGAAAAAGTACTGACTGCTTTAGGTGAAAAGCTCGGCGTATCAGTTGATGAAGCTGCGCAAGGTATTGTAAGGATCGCCAACAACAATATGGTAAATGCCCTGAAACTTGTTTCACTCAATCGTGGACATGACACACGTGATTTTACCCTACTGGCATTTGGCGGTGGCGGTCCTATGCACGCGGTGGCTTTGGGCCAAGAGCTCCAAGTTAAAAAAGTAGTGATACCAACAGCAGCCTCGGTATTCTCAGCCTGGGGCATGATGATGTCGGATTTACGACGTGACTACTTTATTACGCAACTCGCCGACTTAACCGAAGGTGCCGCTACTAACATTGAATCTGTGTTCAAAGAGACAGAGAAAAAAGCCAGCGTAACATTTAAAGATGAAGGTGTAGACGCGAGCAACATCAGTTTTTTGCGGTACGGGAAATTCCGGTATCAAAACCAGGAGCATACCACCGAGGTGTTACTCGACGGAACTATTACTGATTCCGCACTTGAAGATATTGCTGAAAAATTCAGAATCGCTTACGAACGTGAGTACACCTATCGTTTAGAGGCGCCTGTTGAAATGGTTGGCATACATTTAGTGGCCAGAGCTGAAGTTGGCAAACTCGAAATGAAGCCTGCAGAAATGGGCTACAGTGATGCCACGCCTGCTGTAAAAGCCACACGCGAAGTAGACTATGCATTAGAGGGCAAGTGCACCGCCACCATTTATGACGGCGATAAACTTATGCCTGGTATGACGTTCGACGGACCTGCCATCATAGAAGATGCAGGAACAACAGTAGTAATACACCCACAGAACAGAGTGAATATGGACGCCTACCGTAATATTCATGTTCTATTGGAGCGCAACGCATGAGCAACGATGCCATAACACTGGAAATTATTCAAAATTCCATTCAGGCCGCGGCTGATGAAATGTTCGCAGCTATGCGAAAAACGGCAATGTCGTCCATTATCTATGAAGTGCTGGATATGGGAACTGGCATTACTGATGCGCAAGGACGCCTGGCCTCCTCTGGTGCTGGCATACCTGCATTTATAGGCGTATTAGACAAAAGCGTGCAGTTTATAGTGGAAAAATTTGATCAGGACATTGTTGCGGGCGATGTGTTTATCACTAACGATCCCTGGCACGGCGGTGTAACGCACTTAAACGACCTTGTTCTGGCCATGCCAGTATTTGCTAATGAGCAACTGATTGGCTGGACAGCCAATATTGCTCATAACTCTGATGTGGGTGGTATGGCACCCGGCTCGCTGTCAGGTGAAGCAACAGAAATATTCCAGGAGGGTTTACGTCTGCCAGCAGTTAAACTCATACGGGCCGGAGATACCGATCAATCGGTTATGGACATTATTACCTGCAATAGCCGTATGCCAGACTTCTTACTCGGTGATGTTTGGGCAGCAATTGCTTCGGTTCGAATTGGTGCAAAAAGACTTGAAGAACTTGCTACCAAATATGGCATACAAACTTATGAAGCCGCTGTTGAAAGCTTTATGGACTTTGGCGAAAAATCCGCTAAAGCAGAACTACGTCATCTTCCCAAAGGCACATTCGAACTGTCAGAACCGCAAGATGATGGGCGCGTTTACAACGTTAAGATAACCATATCGGCTGATGAATTTCTTGTTGATTTAACCGATAACCCTGATGAAGACGCCGGACCAACCAACACCTCCAGAGACGGCACCATTATATGCGCTCAGATGGTGTTTAAATCTCTCATTAATCCCGACTCTCCTGCTAATGATGGTTCGTTCCGTCCAATGAAGGTTCTGACTCGCGAAGGCACGGTTTTTCATGCACGTGAGCCTGCGGCCATTGGCTTTTACTTTGAAACCGAAGTAAGAGTAAACGATTTAATTTGGCGTTGCCTTGCGCCGCATATCCCTGAACGCCTGCCGGCCGGAAGCTTCAGTTCGATATGTGGCACATTCATAGGTGGAATCCATCCGGACACGGGTCGGCAATACACCATAATCGAACCTCAAATAGGCGGCTGGGGTGCATGGGAAGGAAACGATGGGAATCCATGTATTTTTTCAAGCTTTCATGGCGAAACCTACAACACACCTGCCGAGATATCCGAAGCACGCAATGGGTTATACGTTGATCGAATGGAGCTCAATACCGCCCCGGGCGGTGAAGGGCAATACAACGGAGGTCGAGGATTGGTGCTTGACTATCGAATTCGAACTGAGAACGGATTTCTGACAGCCGGATTTACACGTTCCAGGATTAAGCCATGGTCACTACAAAATGGTGAGGAAGGTTCAGGTAACTACGTTGTTGTTAACAAAGCCGATGGCAGTAGTGAACAGTACTCATTTGTTTCAGGCTTAAGCTTAACAACCGACGATGTCGTGAGAGTGGTTACTTCATCGGGTGCCGGTTATGGCAATCCGTCGAATCGCGACCCGGCATCGGTTCAGCAAGACATTAAAAACGGCCTCATTACGCCTGAGCGCGCCAAAGAAATATATGGATAATCATCGTCATTTGAAACAAAGCAAACTCATATAGGCAGACCCAATGAATCGTCTGGAATTATTACGTAACTCGATGAAACAAGAAGGTGTTGATTTGGTTGTATTAGGGCCAGGTGCACACCTTAGCTGGCTTGCAGGCATTCGCCCGCATGCCGATGAGCGTCCATTATTATTTTGTGTCACTGATAGCTATGCCGGGTTTCTAATGCCTTCACTGGAAGCCCAAAGTGCCAGGCAGCAAACCGATTTACCGTTTCACACATGGAGCGATGAAGAAGGTCCTGTTGCAGCGCTTAACAATTGCCTGAGCGCAGCTGGCGCCACTCAAGCAACCAATATTGTATTAGATGAAACAATGCGAGCAGACTTTGCCGCTTTGGTTCAAGACGCTCTGCCAAATGCCGATCGACAATTCACCGCCAACACCGTTGGTGCCTTAAGAATGCGAAAAGATAAATCCGAATTCGATATTCTCAAACGCAACGCACTCAGCGCCGATATTGCTATGCAAGCAGCCTGGTCGACGATGAGAATTGGTATGAGCGAACAGGAAGTGGCTGAAATAGTACGCGACTCATTTAAACAGCAGCGGGCACAACCGCTGTTTACGATTGTCGGTACCGGAGAGAACGGTGCGTTTCCTCACCACCACACAGGGACGACAAAATTACAAGCCAACGACATAGTTGTCATGGATATAGGTGGTGGTGTTGATGGGTATTCCAGCGACATCACTCGGATGGTGGCAATGGGACAACCGCCTGCTGACTATGCAAAAATACACACAGTCGTTGAAGCGGCTGTGCAAGCGGCAATGCAAGCAGCCAAGCCCGGCGTGAAAGCACACACAGTCGATGATGCTGCAAGACAAGTTATAACTGATGCCGGTTACGGCGAATACTTTGTCCATCGAACAGGGCATGGTATGGGCGTTGAGATACACGAAATACCGTACATAACGTCTTCTTCCCAAACTGTGCTTGAAGAAGGCATGGTTTTCTCGATCGAACCAGGGATATATTTACCAGGAAAGTTTGGTTTACGCCTGGAAGATATTGTGTATCTCGACAGCGACGGACCGGTGATTTTCTCCGAACTCCCGCGCGATCTGAAGATAATCGATGGTTGATCGCTTCACCCTCGACGTTGTTGCTGCAGGCTTGGACTCGGCTGCTACAGAAATGTTCGAGGTACTGCGCAAAACGGCAATGAGCCCCATCATTTATGAGGTGCTCGACGTCGGTACAGGCATCACCGATGCTAACGGCGAACTTGTGAGTTCTGGTGCCGGTATCCCCTCCTTTGTTGGCGTGCTCGATAAATCCGTTACGGCCATTCTTAACAAGTGCCGTGATGAAATTGCTGATGGTGATATTTATCTCACCAACGACCCGAACTTTGGCGGTGTGACACATTTAAACGATATTGTCGTCGCCGAACCCGTGTTCTGGAACGATGAAATTGTTGCATGGGTTGCATCCATTGCACATTGGGGTGATGTGGGTGGCCTTACACCTGGCTCGATGAGCACCGATGCAACAGAACTTATTGCCGAAGGTCTGCGTTTACCGATAGTTAAGTTATTTGAAAAAGGCAGGCGTAACGACGCTGTTTTCGACATTGTTTGCACCAACAGCCGCCTACCGGAATTTGTTCAAGGTGATCTCTGGGCTCAAATATCAGCAGGTCGACGCGCAGCGAAAATCGTTCGCCAACTATGCAATCGCTATGGAACACAAATCGTAAACGAGGCCATTTCAGAAGCTAAAGCGGTCGGTCAACAACGCGCATACGCCGGACTGGCCACATTACCGGCAGGCCAATACACTATCGAAGAACCACAAGATGATGGCTCGACCTGGCGTGCCAGCATCACAATAACATCAGACCAGTTCATTGTGGATTTGCGCAATGCACCTGAACAAATCACTGGTCCATACAACACGGGTCGCGAAGGAACGCTGGTGGCGTGTCAGGTATTTTTTAAAGCGATAACCGACGCCAGTCGATTTGCCAATGCGGGGTCATTTGTACCGCTTGAAGTGCTAACCACACCCGGTACAATCTTTCACGCAGGTCCCACCGCTGCTCATGCCTACTACTTTGAAACCCGAATGAAATTGATAGATATGCTCTGGCATTGTTTGGCTGAAAGTTTACCCAATCGACTTCCCGCAGGACATTTTGCCTCCATTTTTGGCACAGTCATTTCCGGCAAACATCCTGATACGGGCCGGCGCTATGCCATGGTGGAACCACAAATGGGTGGATGGGGTGCAACCGCAACTCACCCAGGCCAAAGTGCGATGTTCTCCACTAATCATGGCGATACTTTTAATTGTCCGGTCGAAATTGCAGAAGCTCGCTATGGATTTGAAGTCATTGAAAAAAAACTCGTTTTTGGCGAAAAGCATGCGAACGAATTCGCCGGTGGTGCAGGTGTTAAATTGAAATATCAACTACGCAATGAAGCGGTACTGTCGGCAGGTTACTCTCATGCCCACGTACCGGTCTGGTCGTGCAATGGCGCACGTAAAGGCGGTTGTAACGCACTTACTGTGCATGTTAAAAACGGATCTAAAAAAACATATCATATGGTGAGTGGAGTGCATCTTAATGCGGATGATGTAGTGGAAATAACCACCGCATTCGGTGGGTCGTCATTGCGTAATGATTGTAATGATTGATACCAACGCTAACAACTGTAGCCTATTATTAGTCCTACTTAAAATTGTGCACAACTATTATGCTGCTAAAGAGGCATCTGGTTCGAGTCCGTCGCCTGACTGAATACTGTTTACTGCGTCAGGAATTTGATCTGGTGATACAGGTCGCGAATGCAAGTAACCTTGAACAAGATCGCAACCCAATTGCTCTACGGCATCCCGTTGCTCAACTGATTCAACACCTTCGGCTACTGTTTCCAACCCAAGCCCTGAAGCTAACAACTGAATTGTCCTAACCAGCGACTGCTCACCAGATTTACCAGCTAGACGAGTGACAAAAGAACGATCTATTTTCAATACATCCAGCGGTAAGTCTTGCAAGTAGCTCAGCGAAGAATAACCAGTGCCAAAATCGTCGATGGCAATGCGAACGCCGGCTTTTCGCAAGCGGTACAAGCGTTGGATAACGGCGGCCATGTCTTTCATTAGGATACTTTCAGTGACTTCCAATTCTAGCAAGTTCGCAGGCACTTGATAGCGCTCCAACGCATTCAATACCTGATCTGCAAAATCTTCGACCTGAAACTGCGGTGCGGCGATGTTGATGCTAACGCGAAGATCTCTCAATTCTGTTTTCTGCCAACATGCAAGCTGCCTAATAGCCTCCTCGATTACCCAAGCGCCTATTGCGTTTATCAATCCTATGCTCTCTGCTAACGGGATAAAGTCCATTGGCGAGACCACACCGCGAACTGGATGTTCCCAACGAATCAATGCTTCAAACCCTACCACTTGGGTATCAATGCACCGAACCTGGGGCTGGTAAAGGAGTTTAAATTCCTTGTTCTCCACTGCACGGAACAGGTCCACTTCAAGCTTGTCTCGATTCAGCGCATCGTTGGCCAGTGTTCTGTCGAAGAATAGCACCTGTCCTTTGCCGCTGTGCTTGGCTTGATACATCGCAGTATCCGCGCAGCGTAGAATATCGTCGCCATTTAAACCGTGTTCCGGGTATGTGCTCACGCCAATACTCGCACCAATATGAGCATGCTCACCAATCAGACAGATCGGTGTTGAC
>CALIMV010000131.1 GCA_938045275.1 uncultured Granulosicoccaceae bacterium | reverse complement strand
AACGTGCTTTAACTGTTCGGCAAGGGTATTTGGACTGGCATGAATGGGCAAGTCTGCAGCATAGATTTTACCCAGCTCGCGATCTGATGCATGCACATGAATGAGTGTTGCATTCATATACGGTATATCAAACAGCGTATGAGCAACAGTAGTCATCTCGCCGAATCGAATGCCGACAGCAAAAATTAAATCTGCGTCTTTGATAACCGATTGTAATGAAGGTGCCATGGCGACACCAGCCTCACCAACAAAACACTCGCTGTGATGATCGATTAAATCATGAAAACGAAATACAACCGATACAGGCAAATGATTTTTTTGTGCAAATTCTTGAATCGCTAAACGCGCGTCAGTCGTCCACCCACCACCGCCGATTAACATTAATGGTTTTTCAGCAGCTTCGATAAGTTCGATAATTCGATTGATGTTTTCAGCAGACGGAGATGGCATTGGAATGTCTACAGGACGACATGGCTTGGCGTTGGTTAGCGCTGTTAGCATATTCTCTGGCAGAGCAACCACAACCGGGCCAGGACGCCCGGATAACGCTGTGCACCATGCACGACTTATTATTTCAGGTATTCGATCGGCGTCATCAATTTCCACCACCCATTTTGCAACACTTCCGAAAAAGGCGCGATAGTCGATCTCCTGAAACGCTTCGCGATCGCGCTGATCGGTGCCAACTTGCCCAACGAATAATATCATTGGACTTGAATTTTGCATTGCAGTGTGAACACCAATAGATGCATTGGTAGCTCCTGGGCCACGCGTTACCATGCAAATGCCAGGCAAACCCGTCAGTTTGCCGAAAGCTTCGGCCATATACGCGGCACCACCCTCGTTTCGACACAACACAAAATCGAGTGCACCTTTCGTGTCATGCAACGCATCCAACACATCAAGATAGCTTTCTCCAGGAACACCAAAACACTTGCTTGCACCCAGGGCCTGCAACGACTTTACTAACAGGTGGCCACCACTAATGCCTATTTTTGTCATAGCTATAAACTACTCGAATATCAACATGTAATTGGTATTATGACGCGTCTGGGATTGCTGTAGCGCACTTTATCACTCATTCAATGCGTATGAGATACTACAAAGTGCGTTCACTTATCAAACTAAACTGCGTTTATCTGAAACAGAAATGCCAATCGCTGCGATCACCACACATGAAACGGCCAGGAATCCCTGCAGGCCAATACGCTCACCTAATAACACCGCACCGATAAACGCAGCCGCCGCTGGTTCAACGCTGACAAGAATACCGTAGTTGCGTGCCGGTAATCGCTTTAATGCTTCAAACTCTAAACTAAATGGAATGGTGGTTGATAGCAGTGCTACTACCAGAACAACAAACAGTGCATTCAAATCAGAAAAAAGCTCAGGCGTTACGCGTATAGCAAATGGCATCATTACAACAGCCGCTACTATCATTGCGACAACCAATCCATCGTTACCTGCAGTGCGAATACTGACACGCTCTGCAAGCACAATAAAAAGTGCCCAACCGGCCCCTGCCAACAACGCAAATATTATTCCCAGCGTATCCAGTTGAACACCGGAGATTGGTGATAGCAAGACAATACCCAATCCAGCGAGCATTACCCACGCAAAATGAACTATCCGTTTCGACTTTATTGCCGCAACACCAAGCGGGCCAACAAATTCTATCGCTACCGCCGCTCCCAATGGAATACGGGCTATAGCAAGATAAAAGCACAGATTCATCGCAGCTATGCACAGGCCAAAAACAATTAAAAGCCGTGATTCAGTAGAAAACTGAAGCACCAGTGCACGCAACTTTTTTTGTGACAGCAACACCAGTAGCATTGCCGAAATAATAATTCGACAAGCTACCGTACCTTCAGCGCCAATCAATGGGAACAGTCGAGTGGCTAAGCCTGCCCCAACTTGAATCGAGCAAACTGAAAATAAAACCAACAGCGTCGGCGGAAATCCACGCAGATTCATCGCACAACGGTTCCTCGGCGATCGCGGTTTCGAGCCAACATTATTCGTACAACTGATATTCGTAAAAGCCAAAGGCAGCCATTCTTTTGACTCCTATGGCGGCCAGGGCACCGCTTGCAGTTGATTCCATCAAAATATCTATTTGTGTCCGGGCTACATAGCGATCACCCGCTAACTGGCGCGCTTGATTGTTGGTGCTCTAATAAAAACGGCTGAAAGCAACTACTTATCGGGGTGCCTGAATGCGTAAGTCACTAACCAACAATTAAGTGAGCCAGTTAACATTATGTGCAATGGAAAATCGAATAAAACGACTCAGCCGATAACCTATTCGACCGGGCAATGCGTTGCCAGAATTGTTTAACGCATACGATATTCAATTGGTCGGTTGAGTCTTGGCATCGCCCTTTTTCAGGCTTAAAAGTCAGAACTTAGCACCAAAAATTTATTAACGGTCAATGAATTAACAAGCTTTTCTAAAAACTACCTTAATTTTCGTGTGCGACCACTTAGCTCAATCAGATTAAGCAAATTCTCCCCTTTCTTAAATTTATTGTAAGAAAATAGCGCACTTATCGTATCATTCACAGTTGATAAGATGGTGTATTAAACTGGTGCGAATACTCCCGTCTGACGGCCTAGTTTCAGTAGCCATGCATAATCTTCTGCTTTGAAAACCAAGAAAATTAAGTCAAACTACCTGCCAATAGTCGAGAACATATTAACCACAATTTTTTAGACGGTTTTTAACCGTCATATTTATCATCATTAAAGAAAGCCATGGAAGAACGTTATGAGTGAAAGCCTTTGGGGAAACCTTGAAACATTAATGAAAAAAAATACTCCTAAGACTATTCTAATGGAGCAAGCCAATCACCTTCAACGAGCGACTAATGGCATGTTGGTGGTTAAAATAGAGTCGCAGGGAGACATCAAAGGGGACATCGTGCACCGAATGATCGTGTATGTACCTGCGTTGAATAACTACAAATACAAATTACTGTCTATCTCACATAAATTGTCCATATACCCCTTGACGATTCATCATCCGATAGAAGGCATAGCCGTACCAGACGAACAGAAATTGGAGATTGAGCTGGGCAAGATTTTTAAATCAAAACCCGTGCGCAAAGCATTGGAAGCGCTGTTGCTCCAGGCGCGCGACATGCTCAATGACGATGAAATGCTGAATGAAGAAAATGCCAAGGCAATAATGGATAACAAACCTGAAAACAAACGCGCCACAGCGCTAGCGTGAAGTTAATTTGATTACGCGGTCTTATCGGGCCGCTGTATTTTTATTTCGCAATAGCCGGAAATTGTGGCACAACGTATTCGCGCAATTCAGCTAACACGTCGACAATGGGTCGCGTACTGAACTTAACGTTAAACAGCACGTGATTAACGCCTATCTCCTGCAACGACGCCAAATGCGATAACAAACCGTTGCGACCCACTCTAAGCCCAAGATGAATCGGTGAAGCTGGTGTACTGGGATTGTCAGTTAAGTCGATATACAAAGACTGCGCAAACGGCTTCCAATTTTGTGACTTGTTTTCTAGTGCTTTGGCCCATTGCCTGATCACTTGCGCCTGGTGCTCCAGTTGTCGCGGGTACATTAACCAACCCGCTGCATGTTCGGCAATCCATTCAACAGCTTGTCGACTATTACCAGTGACCAGCATCGGAATATCTCCACTGAACGATTTGGGTAAGAGATCGACCCGGTGTTGTTGCATAACGTCTGTATTATTCCAATTTGCCGGTCGGTGTGTCGATGTACGAATAAAGTCAAATGTGTTTCTAAATACTTCGCCACGGCTTTCATAATTTTCTTGATATACAGAATATTCAACGGGTCTGTCACCCGAAGCCACACCCAACAACAAACGCCCACCGGTTAGCTGATCAATCGATGCAGCAGCCTTGGCAATATCGACAGGTGGGCGTAACGGTAAAATGATTGAGGCTGTACCTAATGCGATAGCTGTGGTTTGTGCACCAATGTAGCCTAGCCAAACCCACGGGTCGTAAATTTGCCCAACATCACCAAAGCTGGGGTCGTACAGCGGAACATCTCGACACCATAAAGCAGCAAACCCACTGCGTTCTACTTCCTGCGCCAATGCCACCTGATTTTGCATTGAAGGAATGGCTCCGGAGTAGGCTTCAATTGGCACACCGATACCTAACGTTAAATGCTCTGGTGCGAAAACACGGTGGTAGCTCGCCCCAAATATTGACTTACTCATTGTTGATTCATCAAATCCGTATTTGAGCATTCAATAGTAATAGATCGCGCTATTTGGCACGGCAGGTAGTTTACACTCCGGAACGCGCTAAACGTCTCAAAACAGCGCCAAGCGGCTAACTGCTGCGCGAATTGTAACTATGGCGTTCGCCTCTTGTGCGGCTACAAAGTCATAATTTATGAGCCAGACAACCGGGTCTTGCCAACCTTCACAGGGATTGCTTAGTCGATTTTCACAAGAATTAGCTGTTCACAACACATATTTAATGCCAGCAAAGGACTATACTCACCACCCTACTTACTCCTCCGGCCGCTGCTTTGTCTTCAGACCTCTCTAAATTTTCCGAGCTTGGGCTCGCGCCCAAACTGCTGGATGCGATTGCTGATACTGGCTACACAACGCCGACGCCAATTCAGACCAAAGCGATACCGCTTGTGCTAGGCGGTGGAGACTTGCTCGCAGCCGCTCAGACTGGTACTGGCAAGACAGCCGGATTCACACTGCCCTTGTTGCAACGCCTGAATGAGTCAGCTAAGGGCCGCGCAAAGCCAGGAAAACCGCGTTGCCTTATCCTGACGCCCACCCGTGAACTGGCCGCTCAGATTGCAGAATCGGTACAAACCTATGGTAAGCACCTACCTTTAAAATCTCTGGTGGTATTTGGTGGTGTGAACATCAATCCGCAACGGATGGCTATGCGCAAACCTGTCGACATTCTTATCGCGACCCCCGGCCGGTTGCTTGATTTGGTTGGGCAGAATATTGTGAATCTATCGGAGATTGATATATTGGTTCTGGATGAAGCCGATCGTATGCTCGACATGGGCTTTATTCATGACATAAAGAAAGTATTACGACTATTGCCAACACGCCGTCAGTCGTTACTGTTTTCGGCCACCTTCTCTACCGATATTAGAAAACTGGCACACTCGTTACTCAATAGCCCACAGGAGGTGTCGGTCACACCGCGTAACACCACGACGGAACTCGTTGAACAGACGGTGCACATGGTTGACAAGTCCAAAAAACGCTCACTGTTGAGTCTGCTGATAAAACAACACGACTGGTCTCAAGTGCTGGTCTTCACGAAAACCAAACACGGTGCAAATCGTTTGGCTGAACAGCTTGGCAAAGATGGCATCGAGGCGCTGGCAATCCATGGCAATAAAAGCCAGGCAGCCAGAACCAAAGCACTAGCAAAATTCAAAAACGGTTCGTTACAGGTGCTGGTTGCAACCGATATTGCCGCTCGCGGCATAGACATTGAACACCTGCCTAACGTGGTTAACTACGAGTTGCCTCATGTGTCAGAAGACTATGTTCATCGCATTGGTCGGACCGGCCGTGCTGGCAGTACCGGACAGGCAATATCCCTGGTTAACATTGACGAAGTAAAGCTGCTTAAAGGCATAGAAAAGCTAATAGGTAAAAAGATTCCGCAGGTTGAGATTGAAGGATACACAGGCCTTACAGAGGAGCCGGGCTCGACCATTGTTGAAAGAAAACCACGCCCACCTAGAAGAGGCCGCTCCGCCAATGCTCAGAACCAAAGTGAAAAAGGCGGTAACGGTAACTCTGGTAAACGTCAATCAACCAGTGGTCATGCAAGTCGCCGCCAAAATAAAAATGCATCGTCCAGTAATCAGCAAAATGGCAAGAGCAACACAAGCCAGCAACAAGAGGTCAATGGTAATCGGCTAAACACTGATAATCATTCAGGCGACAGCCAACGCAATAACGGCAATACAAAGGACCGACAAGGGGCAAATGGTAACCGTAAACGCAGTAGCACTAACGCAAAGAACCAACGCAGTGGCAATGGCCAGTCAGGCAATCGACGACGCAGAGCATCGTAGCTAATACTACGCACATTTTTCTGTCGCGCCACACCAGTGTGGTGCGACATACAATCAACACTAGCTCGCACGGAGCACGTCACCCATTCGCGATAGCCCAATACCCACCATAATGATACACAGCGCCACCCAGGCGCTGGTGGGTAACGTTTCGTCCAAAAACAGATAAGCCATTAATACGCCACATAAAGGCAAAAGAAAATTGATCTGGCTTAGAAAAGACGCACCTTGTCTAGCAACAATGCTCAATAAGATTAGCGTTGCCAGCGCTGTCGGCCCAAGTGCCAGAACAATGATCGCAACGATAGAGTTTGCTTCTATTTCTGCATTCCACGGTTGCTCTATTCCTATTGCAAATGGCAACAACAGTATCGTTGCCACGAGCAATAGCGCGCACACCATTGACAGGCGGGGAATATCGGTCAGGCGTTTGGTGATGATAGCGTTAATGGCATAACATAGCGCGGCCAGCGCAATCGCGTATTGTCGAAGCATACTGTCGCCTAGCTGCCCCAATTTATCCCACCCAATCAGCACGACCACGCCGAGTAATCCACACAGAACACCGATGAATTTATAGCGATTCATTTTTTCATCGCGTGTGGTGACATGAGCGAGCAATACTGTCATCAGTGGCATTACTGCCATCAAAATCGCCGTAAGACCTGCATCAACTTTCACTTGCCCCCAGGAGATAAGCGCAAACGGTATCGCATAACCAAACATCGCTGCCGCGACTATAAAAAACCATACCCGCCCACGCCCAGGCAAATGTTGGCCATAAAAACGCATCAACGGAAATAGAACGACACTCGCTAGCAGAAGACGAGA
>CALIMV010000130.1 GCA_938045275.1 uncultured Granulosicoccaceae bacterium | reverse complement strand
CCCACTCAGTTTTATTGCCAATTAATTGGATTCCAGTGTTTCTTTCAGGTGCGACAATCCGGCTTTATACAACGCCGTCACGGCTTTTAGTGCTGCTTCGTCATTTAATTCCTCTGGTGGGTCGTTGTTTGGATAACCACGGTAGAAAGCACCTTTCCAGGTAACGGTACTGCTGTTGTCACCAGTTGCAGTCACGGTTAGCGACGAAGAATAATTGTTGACAGGTAAAATCTTTACGTCGTGTGTTTTATCCGGGATTTTATAGGAATACGTCATTTTCTCGGCATTGTATTTCTTAAGTGTTTCGTACACTTTGGTGTCGGGTCCGAGGGTGAGTACTCTCGTTGCGCCATCTGCATTGGCGCCGTCGGATTCTGTGCTTTCTACCATTGGCAGCCAGTCAGCATTGCCAAAGTCTTTTATAAGGTTCCAGACCTCTGCAGCTGGTTTTGCAATTTCTACCGTTTCGGTGACTTTCTGGCGAGTAGGTCCGTGGGCATGACTCACTACCGTTATTGATAGTAATAGCAGTGCAAGCAGAAATTTAAGTGGTGATTTGTGTAGCATCATTAACGGTTTTCCTTGTTCTAAAAATATTCATTGTAAGGCGCACTTATATCAGGCCTTTTATTCTTTGGCACAGTGCTGGTTATGGCAATTTACCTTCAATTTTTACTCGGTACCAGCGATTGTGGCGCATCCACGAAAATCACGTCAGAATCGGCAGCCTGAGTTTGCTCCAGATTTGACACTTCTGTGTTTGCACCAACATTCTGGCTTACTTGCCCGATCATGGGGAGTCCTTTTCGAAGCTTGCGCCCGGCTTTGTCTGCCGCATCATGCAATTTTGCACTGTAAGGCATTGAGAATGAGCGCGGTATGGTTTGTCCTAAACCTTCATCGAGATCGGTGCCCCATAAATACACCTTATGTGGTTCGTCAACATGAATGGCGTGCAAGTAAAATTTTTCCGGCAAGTCATTCTCAGTAGGCCAGCCAAGAAGGCCTGGCCACGATTGGTAAGTGACCCAGAAAAAACCAATGACCAGAATATTCATAATGGTTTTTACCAGCGCGCTCCAGGAAGAGTAAAGATTTAAGCTCAATAACAGCAACGCAATCATGAAATACGCGGCAAATAACCCGTAAATGTTTAAGTTAAGAATGACTACAACTCCTTGGCGTTGGTGCGCATTGTTTTTTGTTCGCACTGCATTGTTATTGTGGCACGCTTGGTTAACGTACGCTTTCTGACTTTATACGTTAAAGCCTGTTTTGCTGGTTGTTCGTTCAGCATCAGTTTGGTACCAGTTTCTTGGGTAGTTGATTGACATTCGAAACCGAACCGTCGCCGTTAATCGTAAAACGTACTGCCGTTTTCTCTTCACCCTTCTGGGCAAGTGTAGTGACACCGTAATACTCAATGGTATACACCGGATTAACCCGAGCGACTTTCACAGACACAGGTACAGACTCATTGGTTTCTGACTGGTAGTAGTGAACGTTAACAATATACTCACCTGGTAGTAAGCCACGCATGGCGGCCACTTCCTGATTAAGCGGGTTTTCAATGGTTTTTCCTGATACTACCAGCGTGTCATTGAGCATGCCTCGATCATCCCTGTCAAGGTGGACCAGTCCGGTGCTGCGGTTTCTAAACCAGGTGATATGGCCTTCCGGATCTTGAATCCAGGTGTCAATATCATCGGGGTTGTTGTCGGGCCATGTCACGGTGATGACATACTCTGCCTCGATGTCGATTTTTCCCGTATCTTCTGCCGGGTTAAGGAACAAGATAGCAATAAAAAATAACAGAATAAAACCGAGTAAGATATTGAATAGCAGGTCTGTGAATGGGTCAGACCCAGACATGGTTGGCCGTGACTTACCGCCAAGTCGAATGCCCACTGACTAGGCTCTCGAACTTTGCGATAGTCGGTTTCGTAACCGAATGAGCAGCGCTATCTGGTACTCTGCCTGCCGACCCAAAATGAGGTACTGGACACTCAGAAACGAAGCACCGATCAAACCACTCAAGGTTGTCAGTAACGCGGTTCCCATGCCGCCGCTCATGGCAACCAGAAGTGCACCTAAACCTTCTGCACCGTCCAGGGATATGTTTGACAGAGACGTAAAAATCAAAATGAACCCAATGATTGTGCCGAGCAAGCCAAGGCGGATAGCCAAGTCGACTAAAAACCAGCCCAGATCAATTGGCGCTCGTAAGGTATCAGCATGTATTTCAACGACTGAGTCGCTGATTTCGCCATGGTTTTTCGCATCTTTTACAGACAGGGGGGCAAGGTCACTGATAAAAGAACGTATCATTGGGTCGGTGGCGAAGTTCAGATCAATGGTTTTCTTACTGAGCATGCTCTGAATATTTTTAATACTCATTGAGCGCCGATAAACGTGATAGGCGACATGACAGGTAGCGAACAATGCAAGCAGAGCAATCAAAGACGCCATGTAACTTTTATCAAGCTTGATAACGTTGCTAATGAGTCTTTGATCCCATGCAACGTAAATAAGAAATGCGCTGACGCTGACCACAAGAAACCAGAATTGCGAAAATAAGTGCGATTGTATGGTTGTGCTATTTTCTGGTTGTTTTTGTGTCATCATAATCCTGCTTTGACCAGGTCGCTCAGCGTAGGCCAACTCTCTTTTACGCTATTGATCTGACCCGGTGTTAACGTGAACTCTACCGCTGTATGGCGCATGTACTGTTCTGCCCACGGGCTGCCATTAACGTTCGACATGCCATACCAGCCAAACGCCCGCACTGGGTCCTGAGCTACACCTATACCTTGTCGAAACATGTGTCCAAGGTTGAGTTGCGCAGCAGCAAACCCTTTCGATGATGCGTCCAAATACAATTGTGCCGCTGCTTTGTGGTCGCTTTCGGTGCCAAGCCCCAGATAATGCAGATTGGCCAACTGGTTCATGGCTAGTGGCGAACCGGTTTTAACTTCCTCTTCGTAAAAGCGGCGCGCCAGCTTGTACTGTCCGCGCGCCATTGCCGTGTAGGCATTGTCCGCACGCTGAGTAAAATACGTTATCGCCGCGAGCATGCCGCCTGCCGCTAACAGCACAACCAGTACGGCCAATACGGTCTTATCACGTCTTCGTAGTTGTTGTTCCATAGGTGGCTTACGGGTGGCTTTGTGCTCGGTGATGGCGTAGTGCCGGTATTGCTGGCTAAAGTGCCAATAATGTTACAGTAAACTCAGTGTGACACAATTTACCCGAAGGTCAGGATAACGCTGAGTCAGCATAGCCCTAAACAGAGCAACGGCTTATGGGTCAAAAGTCTAATGTATGTGCTGAGTGTCGCACCATGACGGAATGAATATTTCGACCGAATCAGCGATTAACGGGATTTACGTAAACCTTTGGCTAAATCATAATAAAACAGTGAACAAATACGATTATGATGGTTCAAACAAGTGAACGACCGTCTCGATTTTTAATTGAACAACTCTGGCTGTCTAAATCATGAAAAACGTCATTTTAAGCAGGCATTCGACATCAGAAACAGGCAGTGTATCGCTACGTAAATACGGTACTTTTATAGCGTTGATGTTGGGTGTGAGCCTCATGCTGAGCA
>CALIMV010000129.1 GCA_938045275.1 uncultured Granulosicoccaceae bacterium | reverse complement strand
GGTGGCATGGCGATTTTACGCCCGCTACTGGCTGAAACCGGCGCACCACCCATCGGCAAGGTTGTCATCGGTACGGTTAAAGGCGACATACACGACATTGGCAAAAACCTCGTTGGCATGATGCTCGAAGGTGCCGGTTTTGAAGTAATCGACTTAGGCATCAATAACCCGGTTGAAGACTACATAGCCGCATTGGAAGAACATAAACCAGAGATTTTGGGTATGTCTGCCCTGCTCACTACTACCATGCCGTACATGAAAGTCGTCATAGACACCTTGCAGGAACAAGGCATGCGAGACGATTTTATTGTTCTGGTTGGTGGTGCTCCGCTAAATGAAGAGTTCGGTGAAGCGGTCGGCGCAGATGCCTATTGCCGTGATGCCGCGGTTGCAGTTGAAACAGCAAAGTCTCTGATTGCTGAACGACGACAAGCCCGGGCGAGCTAGCGGGCCACTGAAAACACCAGCATGAGTCGCACACTACTAATTGCCTGCGGCGCTCTTGCGCATGAGCTAGTCGATGTACTAAAAGCGAATCAATGGTCGCATATAGACGTGCAGTGTCTTCCAGCAGAATGGCACAACACGCCTGATAAAATTGCTCCTGGTGTTGAGCAAAAGATCATTCAAAACAAAAAACAGTACGATCACATGCTGGTCGCCTATGGTGATTGCGGCACTGGCGGACATCTCGATACCGTATTGCAACGTCATCAGGTTGAGCGATTGCCCGGTGCACATTGCTATGCTTTCTTTACCGGACAAAACACATTCTCGGCATTGGCTGAAGAAGAACTCGGTACGTTTTTTCTGACCGATTACCTGGCCTGGCATTTTGATCGGCTTATTCTGGAAACACTGGGCATAAACAAACACCCGGAACTCAGAGACATGTATTTTGGCAATTACACCCGCATGCTCTACCTGGCTCAAACTGAAAATAAAGAACGTTTGGAGCAGGCTGAAAAGGCGGCCGATGCCATCAATCTGCCGCTCGAAGTTCACTACACCGGGCTGCTTCCTTTACAACATGCGCTGCAGGATATTCGGGTCGTAGCTGAATAGATTAAACGCGATTTACTGAAGCTCGATAAAGTCGAGTTAGATTAAATTATTGGAATTCCCATGGCAGAACTCATCAAAATTTACTGGCGCGACATTCCGTCACAAGTCACTGCAAAAAAGGGTCGTAAAACAGCAAAAGTTGCCCTCTCAGACCGCTTTCAACAAGGCATTGACCGTGCAGCAATGCGTGCCGGCAAAGGTACAAGTGATGCATACATGGAAGATTGGAAACGCATTCGTGAACCGTGCAGCGATGATTTGCAAACTGAAGCGAATAAAGCCGCTGCAGAACTCGAAGCCGCTTTTAGCGACGAACATCTGGAGGCTGTGGTTAAAGCCAAAGGCGTTGAAGCAGACGCTAAACCAGTAAGTTAAGCGTTCTGTATCGCATCGGAACGAAAATAAGACGACTATGTACAAAGTCAGACTTTGGTCGATAAAACGCGCAAGAATGATGGAGGTGCTGTACGCCTTTCTCGAAAAATCGCTGGTAGCCTGTGCGCCTGTGTTCGAACGCATAGGCTATGACCGACTGGAGCGACCCGTTGCAGCAGTTGAAAAAACCGTAAAAGGTGTATTGTTCGATTGTCAAATGTGCGGTCAATGCGCACTGAGTAAAACGGGCATGTCTTGCCCGATGAATTGTCCAAAATCGATTCGTAATGGCCCGTGCGGTGGCGTTCGCATCGACGGTTATTGCGAAGTCAAACCAGAAATGCGGTGCGTATGGGTGGAAGCCTGGACCGGCAGTCAACGCATGAAAAACGGTGGTGATATGTCTATTGTGCAAGTTGCTATCGATCATCGGCTCATCGGTTCTTCGTCGTGGTTGCGGGAAGTTCGACGTATACGTGCAGAAGAAAGTGCAGCGAAAAACCCAACCGACACTGCCAGCAACATAAGCTCATCATGATTTACACCGACGAGCCTATCCCCGGTTACCCCTTGCCTATACGCAAAGGCCACAGCTCTCCGGGCCGTTTGGAACGCATACTGCGCGATGGCCACTTTGCCGTTACCAGTGAGCTGGCGCCGCCAGATTCAGCCGACCCTAACGCGGTATACGAGCGTGCGGCCATATTCGACGGTTACGTTGATGCTATTAATGCAACCGATGGCAGTGGTGCACATTGTCATATGGGCAGCCTGGCTGTGTGTGCTCTGCTAACCCGTTTGGGGTATGCGTTGATCATGCAAATATCTTGTCGTGATAAAAATCGTATCGCCATTCAAGGCGATATTCTGGGCGGTGCTGCAATGGGTGTGTGCAATATGTTGTGCTTGTCCGGTGATGGCGTACAAACAGGCGATCACCCGGATGCTAAGCCGGTATTCGACCTCGATTGCATGTCACTGCTAAACATTGCTCGCACTATGCGCGAAGAAAGTGTATTTCAAAGTGGTCGAAAAATAGATCATCCTCCGCGTGTTTTTTTGGGTGCTGCCGCCAACCCGTTTGTAGAACCGTTCGACTGGCGTCCATTGCGACTGGCAAAGAAAATCGAAGCAGGCGCGCAATTCATTCAAACACAGTATTGCTATGACATTGACCGGCTGCGCACTTACATGCAAGCCATCCGAGATATGGGTTTGGATGAGAAAGTCTTCTTGCTAATTGGTGTTGGTCCACTCGCATCGGCGCGAACCGCAGAATGGATTCGCAGTAATGTACCTGGTGTGCACATACCCGATTCCGTAATCAAACGGCTTAGCGGTGCTGACGATCAAAAGAAAGAAGGTGTAAACCTGTGTGTTGATTTAATTCAGGAAATAAAAGAAATCGAAGGTGTGAGCGGTGTACACATTATGGCGTATCGACAAGAGCACAATGTACCTGACATTGTCATGCGTTCTGGTGTATTAAACGACCGCACTCCCTGGCACCCGAAACTCTTCGAAGGGGACGCCAATATTCAAACTCAATTAGACAAATACCATGACTGACACCATTGTAAGCTCAGCCACACGCGAACATATCATTGGAGATGATCGCGCATTTACTATCATTGGAGAACGTATAAATCCAACGGGCCGTAAAATCCTCGCTGAAGAAATGAAAGCCGGAGACTTTAGCCGAGTTGAAGCCGATGCACTGGCGCAGGTAGCCGCTGGCGCACAAATGCTCGATGTTAATGCAGGCATTCCACTGGCCGATGAGCCTGCGCTGTTAGCCAAAGCAATTCAACTCGTGCAATCAATCACCGATGTACCCATCTCAATTGACTCATCGATCATAGAAGCACTAGAAGCAGGCCTGGAAGTGTATCAGGGTAAAGCCCTGGTTAACTCAGTCACCGGTGAAGATGAAAACCTTGAACGAGTACTGCCACTTGTTGCTAAATACGGCGCAGCTGTTGTTGCCATTTCAAACGACGAAACCGGCATTTCGGAAGACCCAAACGTACGCTTCGATGTTGCCAAGAAAATTGTTGAACGTGCTGCCGACCATGGCATTCCTGCAAGTGACATAGTGGTAGACCCATTGGTAATGCCAATTGGTGCTATGCGTTACGCTGGACGACAGGTGTTTGATATTCTTGGGCGCATTCGCAACGAACTAAAATGTAACACCACCTGTGGCGCATCCAACATTAGTTTTGGTCTACCACAAAGAAACGGCATCAACGGTGCTTTTTTAAGCATGGCTATGGGCGCCGGAATGACATCAGCTATAACCAACCCAATCCACGAAGAAGTCATGCGCTCAGTGATGGCGGCCGATGTGCTCATGGGCAACGATGCTGACTGTCTGAACTGGATTAAAAAATATCGGGAAGCACCCGTTGCGGGTGAAGCCGGTGAACGCGGCCGTCGAACCACCAGACGGCGTAGAAAATAAAGTTCTTGGTGAATCAACCAGATCGTTGATGCACGAACTACGCAAGCATTGAGTATTGCAATGAGCACGACAACAGACGAAGCCTTAGTAGTTTTTACTCCGAGCGGTAAACGTGGTCATTTCCCGATCGGCACTTCAATTCTCTCCGCAGCTCGAGCACTCGGTGTAGATCTCGATACGGTTTGCGGTGGTCGTGGATTATGTGGGCGCTGCCAGGTGCAATGTCCGGAAGGTGAATTTCCGAAACACAACATTGTGTCTCGAGCAGAACACCAAAGCGAATCTACGAAAGTCGAAGCGCGTTATCAACGCATCAATGGTGCCTTTGCACCCAATAGACGCCTTGGCTGCCAGACAAATGTTCTTGGCGATATGGTGGTCGATGTACCTCCTGAAAGTCAGGTGCATCGTCAAGTCATCAGAAAAGAAGCTGAACACGCTAATATCACACTCAACCCTGCAATCAGTTTGCACGTTGTCGAAGTACAGCAACCGGATATGCACGACCCATCCGGCGACTTGCGTCGATTAAAGCAAGCCCTGGAAGCAGAATGGAATCTTACCGGCTTGAGCACCGATCTTTCCTTGCTGCATACGCTACAAGCGGTTCTGCGAAAAGAAAACTGGCAAGTCACTGCCGCTGTCCACACCGATGGTCGTATATTAGGCGTGTGGTCAGGATACAAAGAACGCATTTGCGGGGTGGCGATTGACGTTGGTTCAACGACCATAGCCGCGCATTTATGCGACCTGATCACCGGCGAGGTATTAGGCAGTAGCGGTGCGATGAACCCGCAAATTCGATTCGGTGAAGACTTAATGAGCCGCGTTTCTTACGTCATGATGAACCCGGGCGGCGACGTGGAAATGACTGCCGCTGTACGTGAGGCTATCAACCAATTACTGATCGATGTCGCCACTGAAGCGGCAATTGATGTCACCGATATCATTGAGCTTACGTTTGTCGCCAACCCGGTTATGCACCATCTGTTGCTCGGTATTGACCCTATAGAACTCGGTGGTGCGCCGTTTGCTTTGGCCTCCGACGAAGCATTAAACGTTGATGCTGCCAGTATGGACATCAAAGCACATCCAAAAGCACAGGCGTATTTTCTGCCGTGCATTGCCGGCCATGTAGGCGCAGACACCGCAGGCGTAATACTGTGTGAACAACCCAACAAATTGACTGACATTACGCTGCTTGTTGATGTTGGTACCAACGCCGAAATTGTGCTGGGAAACGCCAATCGGCTGCTGGCCTGTTCAAGCCCTACAGGACCGGCATTTGAAGGTGCACAAATCAGTGGTGGTCAACGTGCGGCGCCCGGCGCCATAGAACGCGTACGCATAGACCCGGACACACTCGAACCACGCTTTAGCGTCATAGGCTGCGAAACCTGGTCAAACGAACCTGACTTTTTGGAACAGCTCGACACGCTACCGGTAACCGGAATATGTGGCTCCGGCATCATAGAAGTTATTGCTGAGATGTTTCTGACAGGCATTATTGATACTGATGGTGTTATTCAGGGGCATTTGGCCGCTCAAAATCCGCGCATTGCCGAAGATGGCCGCACCTTCTCTTATCTGTTGCACGAAGGCGATGTGACCATTCGCATAACCCAGAACGATGTTCGTCAAATCCAACTTGCCAAAGCAGCGTTGTACGCCGGTGTTCGTTTACTAATGGATCATCTCAATATCGACAAGGTCGATCGTATTCGGCTTGCCGGTGCATTTGGTTCACACATCGATGTAAAGTACGCGATGATCATCGGTCTCATCCCTGATTGCATACTCGATTCGGTTGCTTCGGCAGGCAACGCGGCCGGCACTGGCGCTCGCATCGCCCTTCTCGACCGCGAATCACGCTCACATATAGAAGAAATTGTTCGTGGCGTTGAAAAAATAGAAACAGCGGTGGAACCAAAATTTCAGGAACACTTTGTCGAAGCCATGGCCTTCCCGCACAAAAGCGCAAGGTTCACAGAATTAGCCAAGGTGGTTAACTTACCGGAGCCAACGGTTGCGCAATCGGATACAGCAGGTGTGCAGCGTGGTCGTAGTGCCCGACGCCGCGCGCGTAGAGCTTCCCGGTCTTGAAAGCGAGGTAAATCTAGTAGATACGATTGCGGCCATTGTCGACAGTACAAGTTAACTCAGCAAAGCACTTGCTGGCGACGCGGCTTTGCTGACACAATTAATTTTCAAACCCAAACGGCTATTCGTGCAAATCGTCTGACTCGTCAGTGACAACTTGCCCTGTTGCACGTCGCCAAAGAATAGCGCCCGATAATCCAATACCTAAAAAGACGCTATACAAAGTGAGCGCGAGCCACTGTAGTGAATCATTGTTGCTGGTTGAAACTACGCCTTCCTGTAGTGCCAGATAGACGAGCGCTGCAAACAAAATGAGTACGATGAAGATGCCAATTTTCCCAAGCGCTTTCCAGGCAGCGATCAGTAAAACCACATTGATCAAGATGGTCACAATAGCCCCTAACACTACCCACGCATCAGGCATATCACCGTTCAAACTATTGGTGACCCAGTGAAATACCGATGTTCCAGTCGGATTGTAAGAACCGAATACCACCAAGGCAGCAATGAGTATTCGCACCAGCAAAACGGCTGGCGATGAGTCTTTGATTGCTTTTAGCATGGAGTTGTCCTGGTCGGTGATGTGCTAAAAAATTTAATATCCCGTAAGGCTAGCAAAAATCACTCACTTAAACAGACAATCTTGTTATCTTTGTCACAATATTGGCCACGGTGATCAACTGTGAACCAATGACAATTAAATACACCAAGCATCGATTCGGTTAACAAACTTGTAAAGTAACTCGGGACATTGGGCACACAGCTGCACATGCGAGCGTGCTCAATCAACCTGCAGCGATTAACATTGCCGGTATGACTACTAAACTGCACGGCCAACACAAAGCCCAATCAGATTCAATAGCGGGCCGATCTCTTCACCAGTTAACACAATGGGATGGAATCAATCGCCGCGAAAACGCGGAGCGGCGTACCTATGGCTTGAGGACTTTAGCTCACGCCTTCGTGTCACCGCGCCGATTTAATGGCCGACGAAGTTCTGATCGTCAATTTCCCATACTGGACAGGTTCGAAAGCGGTGTAGGATTTCTGGCCGTTGGCTTAATGATTTTATCGGTAATGGATTCAATTTTTACCCTCACGCTCATTGCCCATGGCGGAACAGAAGTCAACCCGTTTATGAACTGGCTTTTACAGATCAACGTTGCACTTTTCGTTGGCGTAAAAATGTTACTCACAGGCACGTCCGCAGTACTACTGGTTGCCATGTGCAATGTGATGCTATTCAAACGATTTCGCGCACGCTCAATACTGGCCGGGGCGGTTGGCATTTATTGCGGATTAATCGTGTATGAGCTTGGCTTACTCAGTTTGCTCTAAACAAACCTAGACGCCATCTCAACATGAGGAGGCGCCGAGCCATTGTGCGCTCAGACAAGGCATGTGTGGAGATGGCTTCTAACTAACGCGCGTCGCCTTAGTAACCACACTATCGTCAAGCAATCCGGCAGCTCTGCGGCGTTCATCCCTGGGTGGTATCGAAAACGTATCTCTGTAGCATTTGGAAAAATGCGGTGCAGAAATAAAACCACACGCCAAGGCGATATCAACAATGGGCATACTGGTCTGCAACAACAGCTGACGTGCCCGCTCTAGTCGCAGTTCAAGGTAATAGCGTGTTGGTACGCACTGCAAGTAGCGCTGAAACAGCCTTTCAAGTTGTCGTCTCGAAAGGCCAACATGATGCGACAGTTCATCAAGCGTCATGGGTTCTTCTATGTTAGCTTCCATCAGCGAAACAGCTTCAGCCAACTTCGGCTGGCTTGCCCCAATGCGCTGAGTTAATGGCACGCGCTGACGGTCATTCTGATCGCGAATTCGTTCACACATAAATTGTTCTGAGATGCGTGTTGCCAAGTCAGCGCCGTGTTTTTTACGGATCTCGCACAGCAACATATCCATAGGCGCTGTACCGCCGGCACAGGTATATCTGTCTTTGTCTATTTCAAAAAGCTCAGGTGAGATAACCAACTGCGGAAATTGTTCTCTTGTACTGGCAAGGTTTTCCCAATGAATTGTGCACCGCCGATCGTTGAGCAACTCCGCTCTGGCCAACAAATGAGTGCCAGTACAAACTGCCCCAAGGACTGTGCCAGCTTTGTCGAGTTGCTTAAGCCACTGGATGCCGGGTTCGTCATCGAGCCGATGAATGTTAACGCCGCTACAGACAAATACCGCATCAAAGCGTTCCCGGGTTTTGGTATCGAAATGCGGCGCCATGGTAATACCGTTACTGCATGTTACCGGCTGCCCATCGCTGCTGATCAGGCTCCAGCGGTAATGCTGGGATCCTGTGAGCTGGTTTGCCATTCGCAGCGGTTCAATTGCACTGGCAAATGCGATCATTGAAAATTGCGGAACCAGATAGAATCCGATATGCGCTGTGGCGTTTGCTTGACCAATCATGGGCGACTCTTCTAACTCGTTGCGGGCACGCACAGGCGCACTCGCATGTGTTTCGCGAGTACTCGCTAATAATTGGCGTCTGGAAACGACCCTTTTCTTTCTTCGATATATTGTAACAGCGCTTTGTCAATAGATTCATCAATTGATGGTGCCAGATAGCCCTCTAAATTGGCCTTCCATCTCTCATTTGCGCGCTGTGCCGCATCCTTGGAGCCTTCAGCCTGCCACTGTTCGAAAGAATTATTGTCGGCCATGGTTGAACGAAAGAAAGCTGACTCAAAATTTGCCTGCGTGTGTTCACAGCCTAAAAAGTGTTGACCCGGCCCAACTTCTTTCAATGCATCGATAGCCTGTCCACTAACTGAAAGGTCTACCCCACCAAGCAAGACGCCGAGCATGCCCGCCTGATCTGCATCCATGACGAACTTCTCGTAGCTCATGACAAGTCCGCCTTCAAGCCACCCTGCAGTATGTAGCATGAAATTAACACCAGCCAACGCAGCTGTTTGTAACGTATTAGCTGCCTCAAAAGCGGCCTGCGCATCAGGCAACTTCGATGCACATAAACCACCGCCACTTCGAAACGGCACTTTCAGGCGTCTGGCTAGTGCTGCGCAGGTGTACATGACCAACGCCGGCTCTGGTGTGCCGAAGGTGGGCGCACCCGACTGCATTGAGATAGAGCTGGCAAAAGTGCCGAACACAACCGGAGCGCCAGGTCGCACAAGTTGTACAAAAGCCATTCCGGCCATTGCTTCAGCGAGAATTTGTGCGGCAGTGCCTGCAACCGTTACCGGCGACATAGCACCAGCGAGAATAAACGGGGAAACCACACACGCCTGATTATTGCGGGCATATACCTTGGCGGCACCGAGCATGGTTTCATCGAATGTCATTGGTGAGTTGGCATTGATCAGGTTGATCACCACTGTTTTTTCTACACCAGTTTCACTGTCGTAGTAATCGTCACCAAACAGGATCTTAGCCATATCGATGGTGTCTTGTGCGCGCTCTGGAGCAGTAACGGAACCCATAAACGGCTTATCGCTGTAACGCATATGCGCATACACCATATCGAAGTGACGTTTGTTAACGGGTAAGTCCACCGGCTCGCAAACTGTTCCACCAGAGTGATGCAAATGTGGACTCATATAGGCTAGCTTGACGAAATTGCGAAAATCTTCGATGGTTGCATAGCGTCGTCCCTTATCAAGGTCGCTGACAAACGGTGGTCCATAGGCAGGCACCATGACAGTATTTTTGCCGCCTATCACCACGTTTTTTTCTGGATTGCGAGCGTGTTGCGTAAAACTCTCAGGTGCAGAATCCATAATTAGCTGTCGACACAGCCCCTTCGGAAAACGCACGCGCTCACCCTGAATATCAGCACCAGCCTCGCGCCAAATCTGCAAAGCTTCGGCATCATCGCGAAAGTCGATGCCTATCTCATTTAAGATTATTTCTGCATTTTGCTCAATGAGCGATAGCCCCGCGTCGTCAAGGACCTCGAAAATTGGAATTTTGCGTTGGATGTATGGTGCAGACTTTGCGGTGGTATTTTGCCTGGCAGCTCGCTTGGCCGCTCGACCACCACCACGTCTTCTTCTGGGAGCGTCACTCATTTAGGTGTAGGTGTCCAGATGTTTCGAGGTAGCCAGTCTGACCAATCCGGCATCGTAACGAGTTTCAACATCCGACAGTCAGCTAGTGAACAGCGCCCTTAACAGGCTGGCAACGTAAATAAATGCTGAAAGATTCGTGCCCAGACAAAAGACACTACAGCATACGGGCAGTTAAACCAGCGATTTAATCTCGCGTACAAACATGGCTTGCCGTTTCGTTTGAATTCTACGGGAATTAGGTCCTCTGACCGCCGCAATAGCACGTTCATGCTCCATACCCATTTCCACCAGTATTCGCGCACCGATCATACCGGTGCGGCCCAGACCTGCGTAACAATGCAGCGCTACGCGCTCGCCAATACGTAGCGCATGCCGAATACGTTCACCTTCTACTGCCCATTCGTCTTCGAATTTCTGGTCGGTGATTTCCATATCGATAATTGGCAGGTGCAACCACCAGATTCCGGCGGCTCTGAGTAAATTCGGAATATCTTCGACATTGTTCATTCTGAATTCGTGCGCTTCGATAAACGAGACAACACCAGACGCGCCCCATGCCTTTAGTGCTTGAATGTCAGCGTGCAGATGTTTTCGATTCACGCCTGAGGTCTGCTGCACTCTAACGCCTGGGCAGGCGACCAGCCCGAGACAGCCAACAGTTGCTGGCACCGAGATCGTATCTATTTTATTAGCTTCAGGCAAACGCCCCATTCCGAAAACCATATTATCCCTGAGTCTCCCTATTTTTCAGCGGATGCCGCATAGTAGCGTATCATTGCATTAGATTACGATTGATGCCGAAAGTGTTAAGGACCGTAACCAGTTTCCTGCGAACAATTTTACGGGTGTTGAAACCAAGCAAATGCCATCTTGAGCGGAATATAAACGTTGTCACCATTGGCGTGGTTTCGCAACCAAAATCTTCTTTATAACTGGGCGGTTCGGCACGCATAAAATCATAGTAGCGACGACCCATTCCCCGATTGCGTTGTATTTCTGCCAAATGTGCGAACGTTAGCGGCATATACTTGTTTGCCGCACGTTTGGAAAATCCGCTTTGATAGTAGTAGCACGTGTTTTTATCATAAAAGCAGTAGATTACAGCAAGCAAGCTATGCTTGAGTTTAAATTGGTGAATATTTACACCACCGTGCTCAATAACAAGTTGAATCAGAAGCCGATGAAACTGATTAAATTTATCTGATGCAAACACACTTTTTCGTTGTTTATGGGCCTGTCGCTCATGATTCAACTCAGCCAGGTAGTGAAAAGCCTTGTCAAGCTCGGCAGCACCCGTTACTGATATTTGTTCGAACCCTCCGTCTCTGACCAAAGCACGACGACTTCGCTCCATACGCTTGCTACGGCTTTTACTGATGTTTTCCAAATGAGCTTCTTCGCTAAGTTCAAGCGGAACCCGGTAACGGTTACCAACGTTACGTTCAATTGTCACCAACTCAGCACGTGCTCGATACGCTTGCACCAGCAATGCATCGTCGAGTAAATAGCGCAATTCAACCGTACCCCATCGCTTACAGCTCGACAGCCAATCGATCGCAGCGTCAGCAACCTCTTGTTGATGATCAGGATGAGAAATCAGATCAAGGTATTCAGTCGCAACTTCATCTTCAACCGGCTCGCCGGTGCCCAAAAACATCAGCCTGTGTTTCAGTGCAAACTTCGGTCGACGCGAATACATTGGCAGCAAACCTACCAGTTTGTCATCAAGCGTAAATCGAACCAGATAAAGTCGGTCACTCGGCGTCGCATAGACCTGCCACCACGTATAATGCCACTCCCAATTCATGAAAAAACTTGCTGATGCTTGCTTTCCCAGCACCCGCCACTCTTCCGTCATACCGGCGAATGTTTCGGTATCGCTTACAATCGAAAGCTGCAATGGCCTCTGCTCAATCAATTCATTCACTTAGGTGCATTCCCAGTCATGACCGACAAACTAGCAACACTTTTGCAAGAGTCTCGCGTATTGCTCGCCGATGGTGCGACAGGCACCAATCTATTTGCTATGGGGTTAGAAACGGGTGATTCTCCAGAGCTATGGAACACGGACCACCCTGATCGAATTACCAAACTGCATCAGTCCTTCGTTGATGCTGGCTCAGATATCATCTTGACCAATTCTTTCGGTGGTACTCACTACCGATTGGCATTGCACAAGGCAGGCCATAGAGTTGAGGAATTAAACAGACGAGCAGCGGAAATTGCCGGTGAAGTCGTTTCAAATGCGCCAAAAAATGTGCTTATTGCAGGATCAATAGGGCCAACTGGCGAAATATTGGCGCCGAACGGGCCTGTGTCAATTGATGATGCCGCCTCCGCATTCAATGAACAGGCATTGGCACTCAAGGCAGGTGGCGCCGATATACTCTGGATTGAAACTATATCTTCAGCAGAGGAAATCGAAGCGGCGGTTCAAGGTGTTGCTGACGTCGGTTTGCCAATTGTGTTTACCGTTAGCATCGATACCAATGGTCGCACCATGATGGGTTTGACTGCAGCAGACGCCATACGCATCAGTACCAGTCTTGATACGCCAATAACCGCTGTGGGAACAAATTGTGGTGTCGGTGCCAGCGAGGTGGTTGCTGCCATTAAAAACCTAAGCACCGCCAAAAGCGCCCAGAACGCTACCCCAGCGCTGGTAGCCAAAGCCAACTGCGGCATTCCTGAGTATATCGACGGTGAAATTGTTTACAACGGGACACCGGAGTTAATGGCGCAATACGCAACCATGGCCGCCAACGCAGGCGCGTCTATCATAGGCGGCTGTTGTGGCACATCCCCGCTACATGTAAAAGCCATGCGTGAAGCGATTGATGCCTGGACCCCAGCACCGCCACCGGAGCTGGACGAAATCACCGCACAGCTAGGCGAGGTCTCCCAGGGTGCGCGAGCCCAATTGGAAGGTGATTTAAGCATAGCGGGTGGGTCAGCTAGCGGACGCGGAGCTCGTAAATCAAGGCGCCGCAAAAAATCGTCGGATAACGTGTGACTAATTACATTCAGCCTGAAGCTACTGCGATTGATGAATTTGTATCAGTCGCACCATCTGACTCTAATCCAGCCTCGGCAATCGAGCTGAACAATTCGCAACCAGTGGTTCGGCATATGACAGCCGATGCGGTGTTTACCGCTGAACAAATGCAACAATCGACATCTTGGGATTGGCAAACAGTGACGGCCAACACTGTTGGTGATGTCAAATCACTGGCAATGTTGCTTGACCTTGATACTCAAACACTCACGAGTTTAGTTGCGGAAAACAGTTTTAAGCTGCGTGTTCCGTTGCCATTTGTATCACGCATGCGAAGAGGCGATATCAGTGATCCGTTGTTGTTACAAGTACTGCCGTTAAAGCAGGAACAACATGATATTCCTGGTCACAGTACTGACCCACTTAATGAACAACAATACAACGTTTGCCCTGGTCTTGTGCATAAGTACCACGGTCGTGTGCTGCTAACTGCAGCAATCAGTTGCCCGATCAATTGTCGATATTGTTTTCGGCGATATTTTGCCTATGAGGAAAACCGGCTAACGCCCAGCAACTGGCATCAGTCCTTAAACTATATTCGTAACGACGACACTATCAAGGAAGTCATTTTAAGTGGTGGTGAACCATTGTTAGTAAACGATCGACTGTTTAGCCGCTTGCTCGATGAAATCGAATCCATTGAACATGTGCTTCACGTTCGTATCCACAGTCGATACCCTATTGTAATTCCCCAGAGACTCACTGACGCACTGTGTTCACGTTTAATTAATGCACGATGCAATGTCGCATTGGTTTTGCATTGTAATCATCCGAACGAAATTGATGACCATGTTAGGCAAAATTTAAATCGTTTGGTGAATAGCCCGGTTACATTGTTAAATCAAAGCGTATTACTCAAAGGCATCAACGACGACATCGAGACGCTCAGTAGCTTGAGCGAGAATCTCTACCAGGCAGGAGTCCTGCCCTATTATTTGCACGCTACTGATCCTGTGGCTGGAACAGCGCATTACCAGGTTACCGATGAACTGGCAAAACAACTGAATCTTGAACTAACGCAGCGCTTGCCGGGTTATCTTGTTCCTACGCTGGTTCGAGAAGTCAGTGGTAAATCAGCAAAAACCCGATTACCACTTGCCAGCCCAGACACCATCGCGACTCATGCGTGCGACGAATGACACCAAACGTATCATCACTGGAAAGCCATATAAATCTGCTTTGTGCCGATGGTAGGCGACCACGATCAGCCGGTTATAAAAACACCCAAGCCTACATTTGCGATTTCATTGCTTCGTGCGGCCATGCGGTCAGAACCCAGGAATTCTTTGCTCTTCCCTTTGGCAATTGTAAAAATATTTACACCGAGATTGGCAATGTCGATAAGACCATGCCAAGAACCATTGTTGGCGCGCACTACGACACGCTGGGTCGATCAGGCCCCGGTGCGGATGACAACGCATCTGCGGTGGCTGTGGTTTTGGAACTGTTATCCAAAGCCACTGGCGACATACCAATAACGTTTGTTTTTTTCGACTATGAAGAAACCTTTGGTTTTGGTGCAACCAAGGGTTCGCGAGCGTTTGTCAGTCAATACGAAAATCCAATTGAAAAAGCTATTGTGCTGGATTTGGTTGGCGGTTCTTTGATGCCCGGGTTTGACAATATCTATTTTCAATTTGGTCCATCGTTACCGCCATTGCAGTCAAACGTTGTTGACTTTTTCCACTTACCCATGCTGTTTGTGGAGCCGGTGGGTACTTGCGTTCCACGCAGTGACTATGGCCGGTTCAGATCAATGGGCATACCGTTTACGTTTATTTCGAGCGGCACACCGTGGTACTACCACACCATAAATGACGTTCCGGAGAATTTGCTCTTCCCGAAAATGACTGCGTTAAGCGAATGCTTGTCAGAGCAGTTACACGCACCACCTACTGGCTTGCAATATGAACCCAACTGGAGCCGATTTCAGGAGTTAGCCAACATCATTCACTCAGTACCAGCGTTTGACGACCCATTTTTTCATCGCCTTGCTCAACTTGAAAACGGCCCATCCCGTTCAACCATGTTAAGAATGTATTTCAAAGTGCTTCCGGCGTTGAAAAAACTCGGCCCCGATCTCTGGAAATAGCCAATATGACCCGTTAACAACACTGGATAGTCAGGGTGCCCTTTTTTAACCATAAAAACCTTGTAAACCGATTAACAGGTCCATAAAACTAAGAAATGCGCGATAAATAAACTGATTATTGTGGTCTGAGCGTGATTGACATAATTTGCTAATTTCGAACTATGAATTTTTTATTGAACAAGAACATCGTACCGAACCTGATTGCTCTGCTTATCATTGCGCTCAGTTTTCTGTTTACTGGTCCGGCGAAAGCTATTTTGCTAAGTACCGGGCTTTTCGCACTCTCTGGCGCGCTGACTAACTGGTTGGCTGTTCACATGCTGTTTGAGCGGGTACCGGGGCTGTACGGTTCCGGCGTCGTTGTTTTGCATTTCGAACAATTCAAATCCGGCATCTTGCGAATGGTGCACGAACATTTATTCAATCAGGAACGCGTTGAGAAAGTTATTAACGCACCTGATGGTGAACTGAACATAGATTTAAAACCGGTTATTGAGGGAGTAGATCTTGATGTTGCTTACGATCAGTTGGTTGAGACAGTAATGGAATCATCGTTTGGATCAATGCTTGGCATGCTCGGTGGCGAGTCTGCGCTTGATAGTATGCGTGAACCGTTTAAACGTCGTATGGGTAAGTTTCTGGAAGATGCCGCAGACTCCCCGCGCTTTCAGAAAATCGTTAACAAACAAATTGCCTCGGTTACCAGCAGCGATCAGTTTATGAAGCGCCTGGATGCCATTCTGCAAGCACGGCTGGATGAGCTAACACCTGAAATGGTACGCGATATTATGCAGCAGATGATTCGAAAACACTTGGGCTGGCTGGTTGTTTGGGGTGGCGTATTTGGTGGTCTCATCGGACTTGTAACAGGTATTGTCACAACATTAGTCACTTGACATTAATATTCCGGAACGAGAATATCCTGGAACGAGTTTCCGGTAAATAACGATCAGTTGGTCGCTGAACCCGAACTTAGCCTATTCTTGTTGATGCGGGTGTTTGGCCCTTAGCGGCACACCTTCGAATTCAATACCGTCCCAACCCGTTTCCATAAACTGTCGGATGTTGGGGTGACTATCACCCTCCGGGTTTTTTAATACATCGGCACGGTAATAAGCGCCAAAGCAAGCCAAGGTTTGCTCATCGCTCAGATCGTGCAGACGCGCAAAAGCAAACAATTTACACGAGCCTGTATTTTGGCCAGGCTCGTTGAACAGGTTATGATTGCGAAACCCTGTGGGCACATAGGTATACAGCTGATTGATCAATGCAATCACATCAGGAAACTCAATGCTGTTGGGTTGGGTTTCCAGCCGATTCAAAAAAAATTCGAGTTCCATACGCAATCTGACTTTTTTGTTTGTCCACTAAGATGTTAGCAGTACCACAGCAATTTGGGTGGCAAGCACAGCGATCATCGTATGAAATTGCGGCAAACCCGATCAGCCAAACTGGTTCGCTAACTCCGTCTGGTGCCGCTTTTGAGCATTGGGGCTATTCTTTTTAAAGTCGATGGCATCTACCGCCGCAATGGCGCAAAGATTCACAATGCCACGCACCGTAGTCGACTCGGTCACTACGTGCGCTGGCCGACGCAAGCCCATCAGAATGGGACCCACTGGTAAGCCGTCACCAACTGTTTTAACAAAATTATAAGCAATGTTGGCGGCATCCAGATTCGGCATGACCAGCAGATTAGCTGCACCTGTGAAACTGGCATTAGGAAAAATGCGATCGCGAGTTTCCTGTGACAACGCCGCATCTGCGTGCATCTCCCCCTCCACCGCAAGGTTGGGGTGGCGTTTGGAAATAATGCTACGCGCCTCTCTCATTTTTAAAGCACTGACATTGTTGCGGCTACCAAAATTCGAATGCGATAACAATCCAATTTTCGGCACCAGACCAAAACGCGTAACAATATTTGCGGCCATTACAGCGGTTTCAGCAATTTCATCGGCGCTTGGGTCAACCGTTACGTGAGTGTCAGTCAGAAACACGGTGCCTGAGCCCAGTATCATCAGGATAACGGCTGAAATATCCGATACATCATCGCGAATGCCGATGATGTCGCACAGATAACGCAAGTGGCGTGCATAAGCGCCTTGTGTACCGCACACCAGCGCATCAGCCTCAAAATTATGCACCATCAATGCACCAAGAGCCGTATTGCGCGATCGAATCACGTTGGAGGCGTACTCTGGCGAGACCCCTTGTCGTTGCATTTTTCGATGGTACAAATCGACGTGCCGATCAAAATCCGGGTTGTTACCCGGATCTAGCACGTCGAAACCTTCTCCTATACGCAATCGCAAGCCAAGTTTATTGATAGTTTCTTCAACAATGCTCTGCCGCCCTATAAGCAAAGGCCTGCAGATTTCATCATCAACCAGGATTTGCACAGCATTAAGCACGCGCAAAGATTCACCCTCGGCCAACACCACTGTCTGAAGATTAGCCTGGGCTTGTTCAAACACAGGCTTCATCACTAATCCGGAGCGGAAAACGAAATCACGTAATTTTCGGTGATAAGCGCCAAAATCTTCAATGGGACGTGTACAAACACCGCTGTCCATTGCGGCTTTGGCAACCCGCGGCGGTATTTCAGTCATAAGCCTCGGGTCGAACGGTTTGGGTATAAGGTATTCGCGCCCGAATCGAAACGGCTGACCACCATAAGCGGCAGATACAACATCAGATGCCTCTTTGGTTGCAATATCGGCGATGGCTTCTACACATGCCGCCTGCATCTCGGCGTTTATTTCAGTCGCGCCGACATCAAGTGCGCCGCGAAAAAGAAACGGGAAGCACAGAACATTGTTTACTTGATTGGGAAAATCTGATCGACCTGTTGCTATGACCGCGTCATCTCGCACCTTAGCTACCTCTTCCGGACTGATTTCAGGATCCGGATTTGCCAGGGCGAGAATAAAGGGGTTCGGTGCCATACGCGCCACCTGGGCACCGGATAAAACATTCGGTGCGGATAAACCCAGAAATATATCGGCATCGCCGATGACATCATCGAGCTTGCGTGCATCCGTTTTGCGTGCGTACACCGCCTGATATTTATCGATAGTGTCGGCGCGTCCGGCATGTATCACTCCGTCGATATCACAGACAGTAACGTTGTCCTTTTTTAATCCCATAAACACCAGCAAATTCAAACACGCAAGCGCTGCAGCACCCGCACCCGAACAAACCAGCCGAACATCCCCAAGTTCTTTTCCAACCAACCGCAGGCCATTTCTGATTGCGGCAGCGACAACAATAGCGGTGCCATGTTGATCGTCATGAAATACCGGAATGTTCATCCTCTCGCGCAATTTCTCCTCAATTTCGAAACACTCAGGTGCTTTAATATCCTCGAGATTGATGCCACCAAATGTTGGCTCCATTAAAGAGACCGCATCAACGAAACGATCGACATCGGTTGTGTCCAGCTCCAAATCGAACACATCAACATTGGCAAATTTTTTAAACAGAACAGCCTTGCCTTCCATAACAGGCTTTGACGCCATAGCGCCAATGGGCCCCAGGCCAAGTACCGCTGTGCCATTAGTGATAACCGCTACCAAGTTGGCCCGAGCGGTCAATTCACCCGCTTGCATTGGGTCGGCAACAATAGCGCGACACGCAGCCGCGACGCCTGGAGAATAAGCCAACGCCAAATCGCGCTGATTAACCATGTTCTTGGTCGCGCTAATTTCAAGCTTTCCGGGTATTGGGTAGCGGTGGTAGTTAAGTGCGGCCTTGTCGAATTTTTTACTCATTTAACCCGTCTTTCCTTCAATTATTTGGCGACATCAGACACTGCTGCATGACCGCCCAAATAGTTGACCGCTCAATTCGAGCGATCACCCGATAAATTAAATCAGCCCAATAATTAGATGCCAGATGGTTTCAGAAGTGAATCATTAACGGCTCTATTAAAAGCACTACACACAGCTATTAATGATGCCGACACGATATTACTGTGCAAGGCGGCACCGTATCGTGTCTCACCTTTACCGACTTGTATTTCGAAATAACAAGCGCTTTGCGCGTCCGCGCCTGCACCGGTTGCATGCTGATGGTAATCAACAATTCGAAAATCCACTCCAAATGTACTGGTGATCGCTTTCACAAACGCATCCACTGGGCCATTGCCCTGACCCGATATCTGCATCTCCTTGCCGGCAAACATGATTGTTGCCGTCAGGCTTCGGAGCGAATCATCATGCGCATCTTCAGTACTGGTGTGTTTAATAAAGCTTAGCGGCTCAGTTGCATTGATAAACGCGGAGTCAAACGCACTGAGGATAGATTCAGAATCAACTTCTTTGCCAGTCTGCTCACTAATTTGCTGAACAATTTTGCTAAATTCTATTTGCATGCGACGGGGTAGCTCGAGGCCGTGATCGCGTTCCATAATAAATGCCACTCCACCCTTGCCTGATTGGCTGTTAACTCGTATTACAGCTTCATAGGTGCGGCCAAGATCTACCGGATCAATTGGCAGATAGGGCACTTCCCAAACCAGGGAATTGCTATCACGCATAGCGGCAAAGCCTTTCTTGATAGCATCCTGATGCGACCCGGAGAAAGCTGTGAAAACCAATTCGCCGGCATACGGATGGCGCGGATGAACTGGCAACTGAGTACAATATTCAGCCGTACGCATCACATCGTAAATGTCTGACAAATCCAGATTGGGTTGCACACCCTGTGTAAACAAATTTAGTGCAAGCGTGACAATATCCACGTTACCGGTACGTTCACCGTTACCAAACAAGGTGCCTTCGACTCGGTCCCCTCCTGCCATCAGAGCAAGTTCAGTAGCAGCTACGGCGCAGCCACGGTCGTTGTGGGGGTGCAAGCTAATGGAGACACAATCACGACGATCAATATGGCGACAAAACCACTCAATCTGATCGGCGTGAATATTTGGCGTAGACATCTCCACCGTTGCCGGCAGGTTCAGTATGGTTTTATTATCAGGCGTTGGTTTCCACACCGCGTTAACCGCATCGCACACCTCAACAGCATAGTCGAGTTCGGTGCCCGTGAAGCTCTCGGGTGAATACTGAAACTGCCAATTTGTTTCAGGGTAGTTAGCAGCGCATTCAGCGACCATTTTTGCGCCATCCACTGCTATCTTTTTGATGCCGGCTTTATCTTGCTTGAACACCACTCGACGTTGCAGAGTCGACGTGGAGTTATACAAATGCATAATGGCATTTTTTGCACCTACCAAAGATTCAAACGAGCGCTCTATGAGTTCTCGGCGGGATTGTGTCAACACTTGCAAAGTGACGTCTTCGGGTACCAGATTATTGTCAATCAGATGCCGGACAAAATCGTAATCGGTTTGCGACGCAGCCGGAAACCCCACCTCAATTTCTTTAAAGCCTATAGCCACAAGCAGTTTGAACAAGCGTAATTTACGCTCACTGCCCATCGGCTCGATGAGTGCTTGATTACCATCGCGTAAATCAACGCTACACCAAAGCGGTGGCGTGGTTATGGTTTTCGATGGCCAGGTTCTATCAGCCAAATCAACTGGCGCGTACGGAGGGTATTTGCTACTAGGATCGATTTTCATGTTTTATTGCTCTGCATAGGTGAACGATAGTTGGTTGCGCTGCAGTGGCTGTTAACCGGACACACGCAGATGCCCGGTAGCCAGATAAGTCGAGTCGAATCGAAGTTTAATAGCTTAAGTAGGTGTAATAGCTGAGATTGGAACTGCGTAAACATGATGATCTCACGAATTTGCCAGTACGTTCACTGGACTTTGATGACTGAGCCCGAGTATGTCGCGGGCGTGGCTAGCGTTGTACTCCCGGCGCTCTCAAAGAGGCCGGGCGAATAAGCAGCAGTCGTGTTGCGCGAGTAGTCATAGTTGGAGAGTAACCATCCAATCGCGTCGGGTCAAGGTGCTTTGTTGTCTGAGTCTGGAAATGTCTCCGTTTGCCCAGACTCATGGGTCTCTGAAGATGGCACAGCAGCCTCTGAAGATGGCACAGCTTCGAGCAGCGGCCTGATCAGCTTCTCAAGGCCATTGGCCTTAATCTCGTAAATTAGCGCCATTTGCTGACCCAGACGGCCCTTCGGATAGCCCTGTTGTTTGAACCAGACCACATACGGCTCCGGCAGATCGATCAGGCGTGTACCTTCAAATTTTCCGAACGGCATGCGAAGTCTGGCGGCACTCAGGACTTCTTCGGAAAGGAGTTCAATATCGATGCTCATGCTTTAGGTCGAGCTGTCGTTGCTCTTTTGTGATTCCTGACTTTGTGATTCCTGGCTTAGTGTATCCGATTCGACCGGTGTTGCCTGCGGCCCACCGGTTGCACGCACATTCCGCGTGCGTAGCACCGGTTGCGTGACTGATGCTACCAGTTCTCGCCATATGAACAACAAACCGGATATCACAATGACCAAGGATCCCAGCACAATATTGCGATCAATCGAATCGTTAAAAATGAACACCCCGTACAGGATGGCCCATAACATTTGGCTGTACTGCATAGGCGCAATATACTGTGCCTCGCAGCTTCGGTAAGCATTGATCATCAGCATTTGCCCGAGCACGCTCAGTAACCCTATGGCACACATTTTTAGCAGAACAATCCCTGGCATAGGCACATACACAACGCTAACCAGCACACCACTGACTACCACATTAGTTAGCATTGGGTACAACAGCAACGTTACCGAGTGCTCTCTTGACCCAATTTTTCTTGTAACAACTGATGCACTGGCAACGCACACAGCCGCGACAAGTGCTGCAAAATGCCCAAAAGAGAGCTCTACGGCACCTGGGCGTAATACGATCAGGATGCCCGCCATGCCTAACAGAATAGCAATCCAGCGAATTAACTTAACCCGTTCGCCTAAAATCGGTATAGACAATAGCGTTATGAGCACCGGGGCCGAGAATAACAACGAATATACTTGGGTCAGCGGTAAATTGTTAAAGGCGTAGAACGCGCACATTAGCGAACCAAGACCAAACAGACACCGTAATCCAACCAAGCCCGGAAGATTCGGTCTGAACGAAATAGCTTTGCCGCTAAACGCAAGCATAAAAACGAACGGCACAAAACTAAATAGCACCACAAAAAACACGATCTGGAAAACCGGTACATCGGTGATGCTTTTAATTAGTGCGTCATGCAGACTGAAAATACTGAATCCAGCCAGTGAGAAACCGATGCCACGAAAAATCGAACCGGCTGAGGATTCTCTTGTCATTTCCCAAAGCCGCCTAATTCGTTATAGTGGTGATATCGCTGCATGGCAGCATTGTACCGATGATAGGAAAGTTAAGGTGACAACATGCGATTAATCATACCGCTTATTTTTGGCGTATTTGGAGCGCTAATTGGAATAGCAATTTGCAAACTTTTTGTGCGTAGTTGGCTTGCCTATCCTGCTGCGGCAATTATCGGCGCGCTCAGTGCGTTTGCTGGTTTAATTATCAGAGATGCATTTGATGCGACATTGATTTCATCCAGTCCGCTGCTCGATTCACTATTTGCAGCGTTAGCAATGTCTTTAATCGTTAGTGTTATCGCCAATATTGTGACAACCCTGATTACTCAGAAAGAAAAACAGTGAAGGTATTTGCAACGACTGACAGTTCTGTCAATTGGCAATAGCGAAGTCAGCCAAAGAGCTCGTTGATCCGGCCATCGAGATAGCTAATGCTGAGCGGTTTCTCCAAGCACTCAGTACGATCAAATTGCGAACACCATTGTTGCAAAATATCGGTATTCTGATCGGTGAGCAGAAACATTGCCGGAGCCCGATCACGAAATTGATCTTCTATAGCATAAATAAGTTGCTGACCATCAAGTGTCTCTAACCCATCGTCTATTACTACTATGTCGAAATGGGATTCACGTATTTCGGTCAAAGCCATTTCGGCACTGGTTGCTGTTTCAACATCATAACCACCACGGTCTAGCGTCGACTTCATCACTCGCAAAACATGAGCCTGATTATCTACAAGTAAAATTCGCCTTGCAATACGCTTGGAAGAAAGATGAACAATTACTTTGCTCTGATTATGAATGGGCAGAATTTGGGATTGCGCTGTCATGATATGCTCGTCTGGCTCATGTCTCTAGTAGATACAATACCCGTTTAACGGTAGTACAGATAGCCAACTAAAACCCGGTGTTACAGGTATTAATAACTCTTTACCGTATATCATGCATACTTGCGCGTTGCTTCTCACAGAAAAATTATTATGCGACATGCTTCCGAGATTAAATTGCAGTGCGCTCTAATTCTATGCAAAACACACTGATAAAAAAGCGAATGTCTGTGCGTTGGTTAGCGTAAATTCAATGCACTATAAAAAGGATTTCCAACAATGACGCATGTATATCTTGTTAGACACGGCCAGGCTTCCGCCGGCACAAGTAACTACGACCAGCTCTCAGAAAAGGGCATTGCGCAGGCGCGCTTGCTCGGCGCTTACTGGAAACAGTGTGGATTCCAGGTTGATGCGGCCTTTTTCGGTTCACTACAACGCCAGCAACACACAGCCGAACTTGTCCTTGGCGAAATTGGGCACAACGGTAAAGCTGAAACGCTTGAATCACTGAACGAGTATGATCATTATGCCATCGACAGATTACATGGCAACGGTGTGGTTAGCGACGGAGGCACTATGCGATTCAACCAATATGTGGAAATCATGACTCGCTGGCGTGATGCGCCTGCAAGTGATGAGGTGCAAAGCTGGGAAAATTTTTCAATGCGAGGTTGGAACGAGATTCGAGCTGTGGTAAATGCACATTCATCTAATAAAAACACACGCACTGGCGAACACGACAATCTGGTTTTCTTTACCTCTGGCGGGGTCATCGCAACCGTCTTACAGCAACTTCTGTCACTGGAGTTTAGATCGACCATGCACGCGCTGTGGCAAATTCGCAATGCGTCGGTGACCAACTTGCTGTTCAACAGCGAAGGAGAATGCTTAGTAGATTACAACACAGTGCCACATTTGCAAATTCAACCGGATAAAAGCTTGATAACTCAAATTTGAATCAATCGATAACAGGCTCTTTATACAAGTCTGATTTCTTATGGCTAAAGCCTAAAAAACAGTTTAAGCAACCGATTGACGCCCAACAGATGTTAAACGCTCAAAAGCCAGGCCATGCTCATCAAACACGTGGCAGTCACCCTCGTTTAACTTAATATCAACGGAGCTACCACTCTGCGTTGCATCAAGCCCTGGACGTTGTACAACAAAATTTTCCAAGCCTGAACATCGACCATAAAGGTATGTACTACCGCCTAGCCGCTCGGCAACATCAACCTGCATCGGTAACGACACATCACCATCGACTTGACCAAGATCTTCAGGCCGTACTCCCAGGGTAACTGATGAACCTGCAGCGCCACTGGATGCATTGACAGGGGCACGGACGATCACGCCATCACCCAACTCAACACTCGCAAAATCGACGGCACCTTCAAGTAATTTTCCTTGCAATAAATTCATTCGAGGTGAGCCAATAAAGCCTGCTACAAACAAATTACTCGGATGATGGTAGAGCTCAAGCGGCGTACCAACTTGCTCGACTATGCCGTCGCGCAACACCACAATTTTATCGGCCATCGTCATTGCCTCTACCTGATCATGGGTCACGTAAATCATGGTCGCACCCAACTGTTTGTGTAATCGGGCAATTTGCAGACGCATTTCCACACGTAATTCGGCATCAAGATTCGACAAAGGCTCGTCAAACAGAAACACATCCGGGTCTCGGACAATAGCGCGACCGATAGCAACTCGTTGGCGTTGTCCGCCAGACATGTTCTTGGGCTTACGGTCAAGAAGTTGATCTAACTGCAATGTTTTCGCAGCCTCCATCACTTTCTCTTTTACCACTTGTTTATCAACACCGTTCATACGTAATCCAAAACCCATGTTCTGGGCTACGCTCATGTGCGGATAAAGTGCGTACGACTGGAACACCATGGCTATGCCACGATCGACTGCTGAAACTTCGGTCATGTTTTTATCGCCGATATGAATTTCACCATCACTCAACTCTTCCAATCCGGCAATCATTCGAAGCAAGGTTGATTTCCCACACCCCGATGGCCCAACAAAAACAATAAATTCTCCGGAATCAAGCTTTAAATCGATGCCGTGAATGACCGTCAAGTCACCGAATCGCTTCACTGCATTCTTAAATTCAACATTTGCCATTGCGTGTAATCGCCCGAATTGCCGTAAGAGTTATTGGCTCAATTTATTGGCTCAAATTTATTGGCTGAATTTGGCTCAATCAATTTGGCTCATAAGTGAGTTGGGTGTAAAGCGAACAAAATAGCACCAGGATGAATGTTAGTGCTAAGTTGCTTTTTTAAATTGACACCCATTGTAATCAGCTTTTATACTTTTGGAACATTGTTCCATTGTTTGTACATCAGTGCAAATCAACGCCCAAGTATTAAGGCCACCATTACCCGGATGTCCAACACACCCGCCTACTACCGTCTTGACGGTGCAGCGTCTAGTCTGCTGCTATCTAACCATACTCAAGTACCAGCCGTTGCCTGGCTTGGTGATCGACTTGAGGCAGACGTAGACGGCGCCATGCTGGCAAATCATGAGGATTCTGCCCTTGCGTTTGCCAACCTGGACGCCAGAGCACCTCTCGATATATTTCCGCAACTCTCCACTGGCTACATGGGCTCTCCCGCTCTTGCCGGTTATCGCCAAAATGCGCCGGTTGCCCACAGCTTTAGTACCAAACACATCGAGCAGACCGGGCAATTACTGGTTGTGGTTCTTGAAGATGTTAAAAGTCAACTCGAGGTGGTCCAGAAAATTGCTCTGGACAGTAAAAGCGACGTCTGCACAGTTTCAACGAGCCTGAAAAACGCAGGATCAACCGACTACAGAGTCGATTGGCTTGCCAGCGCCACCCTGCCCCTGCCAAACCATTTTTCTGATTGCATCAGCCAACATGGTCGCTGGGGTTTAGAGAATCAAAGTTACCGGCGTGCTATCGGACCCGGACGAATAGATATCAGCAACCAACACGGACGCACTGGTCACGAACATGGACCAAATCTTATTTGCGCATCTGCCGATCTTTCAGTTGACCATGGCGATGCACTGTTTGTGCATTTGGGCTGGAGTGGTAACTACAGCTTTCGCATTGAACGATTGCATGACGGCACCGCCTACCTGCAATGCGGTGTTTTACTCGGCCCCGGCGAGGAAGTGGTAGCTCCTGGCGCTGTTTTAACATGCCCCACCGCGTACTTCACTATCGGGCACGGACTGAATCAATGCACACAACGTTTTCACAGCTTTGCACGGCAGCACATTTTACCTGCCTGGACACGCACACCCAGGCCAATCCACGCCAACAGTTGGGAGGCCCTCTATTTTGATCTGAACGATAACGATCTAAAAGCGCTGGTCGACGCGGCAGCAACAATTGGTGCAGAACGATTTGTACTCGACGACGGCTGGTTTCCCGCCAGACGAACAGACGAGGCCGGACTAGGAGACTGGACGGTAGATAAGCATGTGTTTCCACATGGACTTACCCCTTTGGTCGAGCATGTCCGATCGCACAACATGCAATTTGGTTTGTGGTTTGAACCTGAAATGGTGAACCCGGATAGCGATCTTTTTCGCAAACACCCTGAATGGGTATTGCACTATGCAGGTATTGAAACACCGCTGGCGCGCGGCCAATTGGTGCTCGATGTGGCCCGAGAAGATGTCAGCAATTATCTATTTAACTGTATAAGCTCATTGGTTAGCGAATACAGCATTGACTACATCAAGTGGGACATGAATCGGGATTTAGTGTTACCAGGCGATGGGCTATCTCCGCGTTCCAGCAAACAACCCCAAGCAGTTTATGCACTTATGCAAAGGTTGATTGACACACACCCGACCTTGCAAATTGAAAGTTGTTCATCGGGTGGTGCGCGCACCGACTTCGGTGTGCTCAAACAAACTGGGCGTGTATGGACATCAGACAACATTGACCCTATTGCTCGCGGGACCATTCAGCAAGGCTTTGCCCGGTTCTTTCCACCAGAAGTTATGGGTGCGCACGTTGGACACAAAGAAGCTCATCTGACGGGTCGCAGTACTAACTTACATACCCGAGCCATTATCGCATTACAAGGGCAGTTCGGCTTTGAACTGGATGCCCGTGTTCTGAATAAAGACGATGTAACAACATTGCATCACTACACTCAGCTGTATAAACAACATCGTAGCTGGTTAAGTAATGCAATTTATTGGCAGCTACCAACCAGTGATAACTTATTGCTGGCAAGTGGCCTGGTTTCAACATCCGGAGAAGATGCGCTGTTCAGTATTTTGTTACTTGATAGTTTGAAAACGACCCGGCCCGGTTGTCAAAGATTACGCGGATTAGCAAAGACACAACGCTATCGCGTATCCTTGGCCAGTAGCAATATTGATCAACTCGACCCTTTTAATAAAGCAATGCCAGCATGGTGTAGAAACAGTATCGTTTCTAGCGGCGAACTGATTATGAACATCGGGATACCCTTACCTGTCATGCCTCCCCAATCAGCAATACTTGTGTATTGTGCCCTGGAGGTAAATTAATTTATGAACGCAAACCAGCCCAGTGGCTTCAATGTCGAACGACTGTTGCAGATATTCCATCAAAAATTTGGCTCGAACGACAACACTATCCAGCAATTCTTTGCACCAGGCCGAGTTAATCTGGTGGGAGACCACACAGACTACACCGGCGGCTTTGCATTTCCGTGTGGCATCGATAGTGGAACACTGCTACTGATCAGACGCACTAATAACAATCAGTTCCGATTGGCATCGACCAATTTCGACCTGTCAGTGCAGCTGTCCAAAGATCAAATTAGTAATGACAAAAAAGATAATTGGATCAATTATCCGCTGGGTGTTGTTGACCAGTTTGTCAAACGTGGTTTCGACATCAACGGTATTGACTGCCTGTTCTCTGGCAATGTGCCAAATGGTGCAGGCTTAAGCTCTTCTGCATCTATTGAAGTGGTTACCGCATTTGCCATAAACCACATTTTTCAATGCCAACTTACGCTAATGGATTTAGTGAAAATGGCTCAAGCAGCGGAAAACGATTTTGTCGGGATGCAGTGCGGCATACTCGATCAATTCGCCGTAGCAATGGCCAAAGACAACCACGCGATGTTCTTAAACTGCAAAACGCTTGAATATCGACAGGTACCGTTAGCACTCAATGACTACACAATCATTCTGGCAAATACGAATCAGCGTCGAGAACTAAACGAATCGGCCTATAACGAACGTGTAGCTGAATGTGAGCGTGCGCTGCAATTGCTAACGCCTCGCCTGCCAATAAAGGCATTGGGTGAATTGAATGAACAGGATTTAGCGTCGCATAAAAAGGCATTCGCAAACGACAATATCGCCTACAAGCGAGCTAAACATGTGGTATCTGAAAACGCTCGGGTATGCGCAGCTGTCCAGGCTCTCGAGCACGGACGCATGGATGAGTTCGGCCAGATAATGCATGCGTCGCACGACTCCTTACGCGACCTTTATCAAGTGTCGAGCGAGCCACTTGATCATCTGGTTAATGCGGCCCGAGCGCAATCCGGCGTGGCTGGTAGCCGTCTAACCGGTGCTGGTTTCGGCGGGTGCACGGTGAATTTGATCGCCAAGAATACCAGTGAGCAGTTTATAAGAGAAGTTGGCCAAACCTATCAGGAATTTACCGGGCTCAAAGCTGATTTCTATGCAATATCTCCGAGTGCCGGTGTCAGACAGGTGAACCCGTGAGCAGTAACTGGCAACGCCGATGGCAACCACTTTTAGAGCAATGGGTCATAGTAGCGGCTACTTCAGCTGATCGACCCTGGTCAGGCGCTATTGAATCGGGGTTGGATGTACCGCTACCCAGGCACGACCCTGATTGTTATTTGTGCCCTGGAGTAACGCGTGCTGCTGGCGCTACTAACCCTGACTACCGGGGCGCGTATGCGTTTGACAACGATTTCCCTACATTGGCGCCACATGCTCCAGCGGATTCGAACACAAACGATGAACTGCACAGCTTTGCACCTGCTCAAGGGCGTTGCCGAGTACTTTGCTGGTCTGAGAATCACAACGATACACTTGCCTCACTAAGCGCAGACAAAGTAATCGACGCAATAAAGCTATGTAAAGAAGAATACATCAGCCTGAGTGCTGATAAAGGTATTGCACAAGTACTTATATTTGAAAACAAGGGCGTAGAAATTGGTGTATCCAATTTACACCCACACGGGCAAATATACGCAAGCAGCTTTGTTACCGATACAGCCCTACGCTTGCGCGACTCACAAGCCAAATACGCTAAGCGGCACAACGGACAATGCCTACTTCAAGACATGCTTTCATCAGAGCACGTTAAATCACATTTGCTCGTTGAGCAAAACCAATATTGGTCAATAATAGTGCCCTATGCTGCGCGCTTCTCCTACGAAACCTGGATTGTACCTAATCGCAAAATAAGCTCTTTGGCAGAAACCAGCGACGCCGAAATGGCGGAACTGGCCCTGTGCTACCAGCGCCAGGTAAGACTTTACGACAATCTGTTTCAACGATCAGCTCCAAACATAACGCTGTTACACAACGCACCATGTGACGACAACGCCGACAACGAGCATTGGTGTTTTCATGTGGCTTTTCATCCACCATTGCGAGATTCGCAAAAGCTTAAATACCTGGGTGGCTTTGAATCCGGCACTAACAATATAGTGAACCCCATGATGCCCGAAAAAGCGGCAGACACAATGCGAAAACTTGCCGGAAAATGACATGAAAATCGGTGTTTGCTACTACCCTGAACATTGGCCAGAATCACGCTGGGCACTAGACGCAAAGCACATGACGGACCTCGGTATTTCCATGGTGCGCGTTGGTGAGTTCGCATGGAGTCGATTAGAGCCTGCTGCTGGCTATTATCAATTCGATTGGCTGCAACGCGCTATCGATACTTTGCACAATGCCGGACTGAAAGTCATTCTGGGCACACCAACCGCAACCCCGCCAGCCTGGTTAATCAAAAATAACCCAGACATGCTGGCAGTTGACGAGCACGGGCAAATGAGAGGCTTTGGTTCACGCCGACACTACTGCTTTTCTTCTGAACCCTATCGTCGCGAATGCGAGCGTATTGTTACAGCACTTGCCAAACACTTCGGCGAACATCCAGCCATTTGTGCCTGGCAAACCGACAACGAATACGGATGCCATGACACAACGATCAGCTATTCCGAATCTGCTTTGGCTGCATTCCAGCATTGGTGCAGTACAAAATACAATGGCATTGAAGCACTCAACCTGGCTTGGGGTAACGTGTTTTGGAGCATGGAATACAAAACGTTTGAAGAGATAGGCGTGCCAGTTGGCACTGTGACTGAATCAAACCCGGCACACAGACTTGCATACTGGCGGTTCTCTTCCGAGCAAATTAAAACCTTCAACAAACTGCAGGTGGATATTCTCAGACAACATTCTCCCGGCCGTGACATCGTGCATAATTTCATGGGAAATTTTATCGACTTTGATCACTTTGATGTAGCAGACGATCTGGATGTAGCGAGTTGGGACAACTATCCGCTCGGCTTTCTCACTCGCGATGGTACCGATGCGTCTGATCAACAGACCTATCTTAGAACTGGCCACCCGGATTCATCTTCGTTCCATCACGACTTATATCGTTCGTGCGGCAAGGGCCGCATGTGGTTAATGGAGCAACAACCAGGACCAGTTAATTGGGCTCCGTTCAACCCTTCACCGCTGCCTGGCATGGTACGGCTTTGGGGATGGGAGGCATTCGCACACGGTGCCGAGGTAGTCAGTTATTTTCGTTATCGGCAAGCACCATTTGCTCAGGAACAAATGCACGCCGGTTTATGCCTGCCTGATGGCATCGACGATGATGCAGCACGTGAAGTAAAAACGCTTGGCGAAGAAATCAAACTGCTGGCTGGCATCGATACAAACATGCAGCAAGCATCAATTGCTCTACTGTTCGACTATGCAGGTGATCAGGCGGCAAGAATTCAGCAACCCGGTGGTCAAAATTATGACCCTCTTGTCTTTACCCAAAGAATCTATTCTGTACTACGACAATTGGGCGTAAGCGTAGACCTTGTGTCCAGTGCTGCCAAGCTCGACAACTACAAACTGATCGTAATGTCCAATTGCACTGTATCAGACACAGCGTTGTCAAATAAGCTTGCAAAGTGTGATGCACAGGTGATTATGTTTCCTCGCACCGGTTCCAAAACGGCAGAATGCTCCATTCCAGATCAACTGCCGCCCGGCGTCTTCCAGAATTTGATTGATATAAAAGTCACACGGGTGGAGACACTGCCAAACGCCATTAGAATGACCACCAATAATCAGGCAACAGTGGTTGATTGGCGTGAACGCATTGAGGCTAACTTTCCTGCAGAGGACGTGTTCGATGATGGCTGGGGTTTTCACTATCGAAACAGTCGGATTCACTACATTAACGCGTGCCCGGACCGACAAACATTGTTAGCGCTTCTCGCGGCTCGCCTCGATGAATGTAACATCCCGTATGTGGATTTGGGACCCGGCTTACGCGTGGCCGTGCGCGGTAAGCTTGCAATGGCATTCAATTACGGACCAAACCCTGTCACTTTATCTGACCACCTACTGAAGCACTATGGGTTCAGCGAAAAAACCGGATTTTCACTGGGGCAACCAGCATTGAAACCGGCTGATATTGGCGCCTGGCGCACCAATTAGCAACACACTGAACAGCGTAAAGCTCAATGAGCCCTTGTACTCACCCGGCTAAATTAATACCGCGATACAGCACATCTGGTACTAAAAAAGCCTTGCCCAGTGCCCTTTACAACGTCAAAAAAGCATATCATCATGGGCGTTCCTCGACTCGAACGCCTAAAAATAGACCACTGAAGGGGTCAGGGCACTGGCAGCAGCCGGAAAATTGACTGCCGGGCCGCAGGAGTAGCGCGGTAAATTAACTTTAAGATAACTCCATTGGAGAAAATGTAATATGCTAAAACACATCAGAAAGACGGTAGCAGCTGCTGCTGTTACCACCCTGCTTGGCGCCCAAGCTATGGCAGGTGAGTTGGTCATAAACTATGACGGCTCAGATCCAGCACCCAAAGAAGCCTTTGCAATGGTTATTGAAAAATTTGAGGCTGCCAATCCTGACATTACCGTTAAATGGAATCTATTCGACCACGAAGGCTACAAAACTTCGATTAGAAACTTTCTGACAGCCGATGCTCCAGATGTTGCTGCCTGGTATGCCGGTAACCGTATGGCACCTTTCGTCAACGCCGGTTTGTTCGAAGATGTATCTGACGTCTGGGCTGAAAATGGTCTCGACGAAGCTATGGCATCTACTGCACCTTCAATGACTATCGATGGTAAGAAATGGGGTGTTCCATACACTTACTATCAGTGGGGCATCTACTATCGCAAAGATATTTTTGCCGATAAAGGTATTGAAGTGCCAACCAACTGGGAAGAGTTTCTGGCTGCTTGCGCTACATTGAAAGAAGCTGGCATTACCCCAATCACCATCGGTACCAAGTACCTTTGGACCGCAGCAGGTGTGTTTGACTACCTGAACCTTCGCACCAACGGTTACGAAGTGCACAACGATCTAACCGCTGGTAAAATTGCCTACACCGACGAGCGCATTGTTGCTGTATTTGAAAAATGGGCTGAGCTTGTAGAGCCCGGTTACTTTATCGAAGATCACGCAGCGTTCAGCTGGCAGGAAGCGCTTGCTCCTATGGTTCAAGGCGAAGCTGCTATGTACGTTATGGGTAACTTTGCAGTTGCACCACTGCGTGAAGCCGGCTTAACCGATGACCAGCTGGGTTTCATGCAATTCCCTGAAATCACCCCTGGAATTCCTATGGCCGAAGAAGCGCCTACGGATACTTTCCATATTCCAGCAAATGCCAAGAACAAAGAAGATGCCAAAAAGTTCCTGGCTTTCCTGGCATCAGCTGAAATTCAGACAGAAGTTAACAAGATTCTCGGTCAGCTTCCTGCAAACAAGAATGCTGAAGTTGCCGACGATCCGTTCATTACTGCCGGATTCGAACTACTGTCAAACGCCGCTGGCCTTGCTCAGTTCTATGACCGTGATGCGCCTGCAGAAATGGCCAAAGCCGGTATGGAAGGTTTTCAGGAGTTTATGATCAAGCCTGAACGTCGCGATGAAATTCTTAAGCGCCTCGACAAGGTACAAGAGAAAGTGTACGAATAAGTAATAAGCATCGGTCAGCACAAGGATGTGCTGGCGTTTCCAGTGTGGTGTTTGTATGGCACGCCACACCAGGTAGTAACCGATTTATAAGGCATCAGGCATGAGCGTAGACTCAACCATCGAACAAAGCTACTGGAAAAAAAATAAACTCAAAATTGCGCCCTGGCTGTTTCTGGCACCAGGTCTGTTAATGTTTCTGCTGTACGTTATCGCTCCTATTTTCCAATCTATCTGGGTCAGCTTTTATGAATGGGATGGCCTGAGCCCTAAAAAGTTTATTGGTCTTGCCAACTACCAAGAGCTTATTGACGATCGGGACTTCTACCGTTCGCTTAAAAACAATGTTATCTGGCTGGTCCTGTATATGCTGGCCGTTCCAATCGGACTCTTTATTGCCCTTTTTCTGAATCAGAATGTTTGGGGTATACGCATTTACAAATCGTTGTTCTTCTTTCCATTTGTAATCAGTCAAGTCGTTGTTGGTCTGGTGTTCGCATGGTTCTACGACCCATCCAACGGCATTCTTGCGCTTATTTTTAGTATTTGGGGCGGCAGACCGCCAGCCATTCTTGCCGACGAAGACTACGTAACGTATGGCATCATAGCAGCAGGTCTGTGGCCACAAATTGCCTACTGCATGATTCTGTTTTTAACCGGTCTAAACAATGTATCTCCCGATCAGGTTGAAGCTGGCAGATTAGATGGCGCCAAAGGCTGGCGCATGTTGTGGCATGTCATCTTGCCCCAGCTACGCCCAGCTACCTTTATTGCTGTGGTCGTTACCATTATTGGCGCACTACGATCATTCGACCTGGTATCGATCATGACGCAAGGCGGGCCATACGGTTCTTCTCGCGTACTTGCCTACTATATGTACGAGACTGCTCTTTCGGAATATGGTTATCGCATGGGCTATGGTGCCGCCATAGCCGTTGTTCTGTTTCTGATAATGATGGTTTACATATCGTTTTTCTTGTGGCGTATGTACCGTCAAGAAAAGTCAGGAGGCTAAACCATGTTTCCAAGACCAATAGAAAAATCCAGTGCTGGCGCTCAACGCAGTTATAAAATTGCACTGCCTATCGCGTTATTAATCTGGCTGCTGCCGCTAATTGCGGTGTTGTTAACATCAATCCGTTCGGCTGGCGATATTAACTCTGGTAATTTCTGGGGTATGCCAACCAGTTTCAACATGATAGAAAACTACACGGCGGTATTCACTAACACTGAAATTGGTAAATACATCTGGAACTCTTTCCGGGTCACTATCCCTACGGTTTTTCTAACGTTGTTTTTGAGTTGCTTATCTGGCTATGCGTTAGCAATTTATCGGTTCAAGGCAAGCATGTGGTTGTTCTTTTTATTCGTCGCTGGCAACTTTGTCCCATTTCAAATTTTAATGGTTCCGGTACGCGACTTTTCGGTTCAAACTGGCTTGTACGATACTGTGACCGGACTGGTGCTTTTTCATGCGGCATTTCAAGCCGGCTTCTGCACACTATTTATGCGCAACTTTATCAAGGCGCTACCCCATGAGCTCATAGAGTCCGCGCGTGTTGAAGGTGTAGGCGAATTCAAAATTTTCTGGTATATCGTTATGCCGCTTATGCGCCCGGCAATCGCAGCACTTGCGGTACTGATCTTTACCTTTATCTGGAACGATTACTTCTGGGCTACAGTACTGGTCCAGGGCGATCACGCCTTGCCAATCACTGCCGGATTAAAAACCCTGAATGGGCAGTGGATATCACAATGGCATTTGGTATCTGCAGGGGCAATTATGGCAGCGTTGCCACCAGTGCTTATGTTTTTTGCTATGCAAAAACATTTTATTGCAGGGCTAACCTTGGGTGCTACCAAAGGCTAATTAATGCTCTTGACAGGTAAGGTTACTGGCAAACCTGATTTCCAGAGCCTGGTGTATCCACCGCGTGATTCTAAAACGATAGAGAAGCCTCTTTCGACTCATAACTCGACTACCACTACTTTAGTTGTACGATCTAATTGTACAGTCGGTTTTTTTTGTACCACATCCGTACCTTACGGTCTCAATCAGCTTGCTTAAGTACTTCCCTTTTTGCTGCAAAATGGATATGGTCAATATGTCCATTAACCTCTGTGTCATGAAAGGCTATTACCATTCGAAACAATTAACACTTAATCACTAATTTCACTTAATCACCAATTTGAGGAGACGTACCCATGGAAAAGAATGAGGAAATTTCGTTTGACGATTTCGATGAGCTTGTTAACCCTAAACCCGAGGAAAACGATTTCGATCGCATACTCGAAGTTGCGCTAACCCGTCGAGGCTTACTTAAAAGTGTAGTGGCCGTTGGCAGCTTGGCAGCTCTGGGTTCGGCGGCAACGCTGACTCCCTCAGAAGCAATTGCCGCCACCAACCGGTTTGCATTCGACGCTATTGATGCCAACACGCTGGACGATATCACGGTGCCAGCCGGTTACTCGGCGCAAGTGGTCACACGTTGGGGCGACCCGCTTTGGTCCGATAGCATCGAATTTAATCATGCCACGCGCGGTTCTGCGGAGAGCCAGGCCAGAACATTTGGCGACAATATCGATGGTATGGAAGTATTCGCCCATGGCGACAAAACGCTGATGGTGGTGAATAACGAATACACCAATCGAACAACCATCTGGGGAAACCGCGCTGAAGGAAAATTTGAAACTGACGACGACATCCTCAAGGGCAAAATGGCACACGGCCTAACGGTGGTGGAAATTGCTCAATCAGATGATGGCGAATGGGGCGTGGTAGTAGACAGCCCTTACAACCGACGAGTAACACCTGATACCGCTATGGAAATGACAGGGCCTGCTGCCGGACACGATTTACTCAAAACCGAAGCCGACCCGGAAGGCAAAACGCCACTGGGCACTTACAATAACTGTGGTAACGGCTCAACGCCGTGGGGTACTTACCTGGCGTGCGAAGAAAACTTCAACGGCTATTTTTCGGCGGCCGATGAAGCCCACGAAGTATCCCCCGAGCTACAACGCTATGGTGTTTCAGCCAGCGACTGGGGCTATGGTTGGGCCAAAATCGACGATCGCTTCGAGGTATCTAAAAGCCCCAATGAACCCAATCGACATGGCTATGTAGTAGAAATCGACCCACGTCTCCCAGATTCCGCTCCAAAGAAGCGCAGCGCTTTAGGACGATTCAAACATGAGAATGCTGAGCTGGTTGTCAACAATGACGGGCGAGTCGTGGTGTACATGGGCGACGATGAACGTGGTGAGTTTCTATACCGATACGTGTCGAATGGTGTTTTCGCACCCGGTGGCGAAACAGACTCATTGCTCGAAGACGGCAAATTGTATGCAGCAAAGTTTGCCGACACAGGTGAAGGTGAATGGTTAGAACTGAACCCCGAAACCAGCGGTATGGCATCCATGGCAGAAGTGTGTATTCATGCACGAATCGCAGCTTCTACCGTTGGTGCTACCACCATGGACCGACCTGAGTGGGTAACAGCCAATCCAAATGCGCCAGAAGTGTATTGCGCGCTCACCAATAACAAAAACCGCGGCATTAAACCCAATGCCGGAGGCGATGAGACCCCAGCAGGTGGCCCTAACCCACGCGAAGAAAACCTGTACGGTCAAGTTGTTCGCTGGCGTCCCAACGGTGGTGATCACACCAGCAATGAATTTTCATGGGACCTTTATGTCATGGCCGGTAATCCAAAGATACACAGCGATGCTAACGCTGGCTCTGAAAACATTTCTGAAGCCAATATGTTTAATTCCCCGGACGGCCTAAAGTTCGACTCCAACGGCGTACTGTGGATTCAAACAGACGGTAACTACACTAACGCGGAAGCGTTCGAAGGGCACGGCAATAACCAAATGCTCGCTGGAGACCCCGTCACCGGCGAAATTCGACGTTTTCTGGTTGGTCCAAACGAATGCGAAGTAACAGGCCTCACCTGGAGCCCGGACAAACGCACTATGTTTGTCGGCATTCAGCACCCGGGTGAAAAAGGCAATAGTCACTGGCCAGAAGGCGGTGATGCAGTGCCACGATCGGCCGTTCTTGCTATTAAACGTGATGATGGTGGGTTGGTCGGTTAGCGAACCGAACACAAATGGCCACTTTCTCCAGATCACTTTAGGCCATTTGTTTTAACCATAAACTGTTGTGCCCGAAAATTCATCGGGCACAACAACTCATGCTTGGTCGCAAATTTAGGTTTCGTTGCAGCTTAACAATGAGCATTAGTTGAAGATGCAATTGGATGTTCACTCAAAGTCTAATTCTCACCGCAAGGAACCGTACCTGTATGTTCGACAAGCTCCAATTGCTTTTCAATAGGGCAACCTGTGTCTGATACCAATAAACCGACAAATCGACACAAACGCCATTTGGTCACCTTAGCGCTTCTTCATTCAACTTCGTTGATACACCAGGCTTTCGACTAGAAGGCAATGTATTTTCAGCGCCAATAAGTCCCTATTGTTTTTTCGCTGGCTTTCCACGCTCGGTACAATTGAAAACCCAGGCAATTCGATTTTGATTAACAATAGACTTGCGATCCATGGGAAGATTCTAACAACACAAAAATACTCAAGAAATTACTGAATTACATAGCAGTGAGCTACATAGCACTGAACTACATAGCACTGAACTACATAACACTGAGCTACATAACACTGAGCTACATAGAATTGAGGTTTGCAGCTTGAACAAAACAATCAGATCATTGAACCCAAACGAGCGCAATCAATGGGCGTCGCTTTTTGATCAATATGCCGATTTCTACAAGGTAACACCACCATCGCACTGCAAAGATCAAGTTTGGGGTTGGATATTCGATGAGGATGAACCATTCTGGTGTGATCTTGCCATTAACGAGCAAGGTCAGGCCATCGGCTTTGTACAATATCAGCTTATGCATCGCTCACTCAGTGGCTCAAAGGTCTGCTACCTAAGCGACTTGTACGTAAACCCTGCACATCGTAAAACCGGCACCGGTCGCGCGTTAATCGATCATGTTATTAACTTCGCAAAAAATCACGGTATCGATAATGTCAGGTGGTTAACTCAAAACAACAATAGCACCGCCAAAAGCCTTTATGAAACGTATGTTGCCCAGTCTGAATTTGTTTTGTATTCTGTTCCAGTGAAGCTGGACTAGTTACGTTAATCTCGGAAACGCCACTGTGAAGTTTGAAGCCTTAACACCTATCTTAAACGTGTCTGATATCAAATTCACGTTTGCCTGGTTTCAGAAACTGGGTTGGAAAATTGGTTTTCAGTGGGGCGAGCCTGTTGGTTTTGGTTCAGTCTGCTCTGGTGATTGCGAAATTTTTCTATGCCAGGACGGACAAGGTGGCCGAGGTAAAGGCACACAAAGCCAAACTTTCAGTGAATCACCAACTGGAACCCCCGACCAGGGTGTGTGGATGTCCATGTGGGTAGACGACGTTGATGAGGTTCATAAACACTGCGCCGATGCAGGCATTGAAATTACCTTGCCGCCTACTAATATGCCTTGGGACGTCAGAGAAATGCATATTCGTCACCCTGACGGACATGTTTTCAGAGTTGGTAAAGGAATTGCACTTAACAACTAAATCCTTTGTTCTATGCTTTGTTATGTCATCAGAATTAGCTGTGGCAAGATAAAGTAAACGATTACATTTTTATGAGCGTAACCCTGTTTGTTCAAGTCTTACTAGGCTTCGTTTTACTCGTAGCTGGTGCAGATGTCATGGTGCGAGGTGCTGCCGAACTGGCCAGCCGCTTCGGCATTCCGCCGGTTGTTATCGGGTTGACGGTTGTGGCATTTGGCACCAGTGCGCCAGAGCTGGCTGTAGCGATTCAATCAGCACTTGCCGACCAGGCCGATATAGCGCTTGGTAATATTGTAGGCAGTAATATACTAAATATTTTGCTCATTCTCGGGCTGGCCGGCATGATCACACCGCTGATTGTTGGCAGCCGAATTGTGCGGGCCGATGTCCCCATCCTTATTGCTGTATCACTCATATTGTTCTGGTTTGCTTTCGATGGGCGCATCAGCTTTGTAGAAGGCGCAATTCTTTTCACAGGCAGCATTGTGTATACGGTTTATGCCATCCTCAGTGCCCGTCGGGAAACCTTCGTTACTGGCCTAGAAAAAAATGATGACGGAAATTCCGATGCCAGCACCAATATCGACGACGTGCCCCAACATCGCCACCCTGCTCTTTCTTTATTGTTAATACTGGCAGGGCTGGCTATGTTGGTCATCGGTGCAGACTTTCTGGTCACCGGCGCTGTGGCCATTGCCAGATGGCTTGGTGTCAGTGAGCTACTGATCGGGTTAACCGTTATATCCATCGGCACTTCGTTACCTGAGATCGCGACCACCGTAGCCGCCGCTTTTCGAGGCTTGCGCGACATGGCCGTGGGCAATGTGGTTGGCAGCTGTTTATTCAATATTTTGGTGGTGACAGGCGCTGCGGCTGTATTCGCACCAGCGGGACTCAGCGTTGACCCGGCGTTAATTAGATTCGACTTACCGGTTATGCTGGCCGCCACCGTTGCGTGTTTGCCGATCTTCGCTACAGGCCATCTTATCGCCCGATGGGAAGGCGTTTTGTTCTTTTTTTTCTACATTGCCTACACGACGTATTTAATCATGGCATCGCACAGTCAAGAATCTGTAGAGCTCATGCGCACGGCCATGCTGAGTTTTGTAATCCCACTAACGTTTATAACGCTTTGTTTGCTTTGGCTGCGCGAGATTCGTCAACGACGTCAGTCAAGGCAGTAGCTACTAACTGCTAACTGGCAGACTTCGGTGTTGCTAATTCACTGCATTTCCATTCGATCACGATTACGCTCTATATAAACCTTAGTCTGGTTGTATCGCAGGCTGTGGAATCAGCGTGGCATTGTGGTAGTGCTGATAAATCGCAATGACATCGTCGAGCGAATTTGCCACCTTGGTTGTGCACCAGGTGCGTCGGGTCAGGCGTTTGATGTTGTCTCGCATCATGGCCAGTGTGTGATTAATGTTGAACAACGGATCGAATCCGTTTCGTTTAAGTTCACCCTGACCGGTCAGTGAACCCCTGACGGAGCGGTGTTGTGTATGAACCATGTTTGGATACGCTTTTTTGATTTCAGCTGCATAGCGTGGGTGTTCGTCGCTGGTGATCAACGCTGATGGTGACACCACTTTGCCCACTGATTTGAGCACGCGTTTACGCATCGCTCCGCTGCGATTACGCCGCTTACCGTACTTCTCCACCGAGCGTTTGGCGATCTGGCCTGATGCCGGGATTTGCGCGACACCAAAGCCAATAATGCAGCGGGTTCTCGTGCACGACATCACCGCCACCGACAGCGGTTTTAACCTTGAATGTTCAAACGTGATCAATTCATCCCACTGCAGTGAGTTAAAAGGCCCATGTTGTTCAAGCCAATGTGCTGTTTTCTTGCGTGCTTGTTGGGCCAGAAAGATGACTTTTCTGGCAACGGTTTTTCTGGCGCAACCGTGCTTGATGGCGATACGTCGCTGAGAGGTACTGCTACCGAGGTCCATTTCGATCAAGCGATTGAGACGACGGCGTTTTTGTCGATAGGTTGAGACGTGGGTAGCACTGGAATGGCACTTGCCACACGCTGTGCAGCGATAGCGTTGAATGGATTGGGCATCATCAAAACGATGATAGCGCCCGTGTTTGACAGAGCACGCTGCTCCAATGGGATGGACTCCTCCTCGCCCTAATATTCGGCATCGATGTGCCAGAATGATGATTCGCAAAAATTGTCATTCAAAGCAGAGGAGAAGTCCAAGATGAAGATTACTCGAATAGGTGTTGATATAGGAAAAAATGTTTTTCATTTGTGCGCTGTGAACCAGGCCGGTAAAGTTATTTTGCGTAAAGTTTTAAAGCGTGAGAAATGGATTGCTTATGTAGAACAAGAAATCGATAGGAGCGTGGTCGTCGGCATGGAAGCTTGTGGAGGTGCACACCACTGGGCACGAGAACTTACAAGAAAAGGCTACACCGTAAAACTGATTGCACCACAATTTGTGAAGCCTTATGTAAAAAGTAATAAAACAGACAATGCTGATGCAGAGGCAATCAGTGAAGCGATGAGCCGGCCGGAAATGAGATTTGTTGCCATCAAGTCGACAGAACAACAAGATATGCAGTCGATTCATCGAATACGTAGCGAGCTTGTCAAAAAACGTACCGCATTAGCCAATCAGATTCGTGGTTTAGTTGCTGAGTATGGATTGGTTGCACCACTGAGTATTGGCCAACTGAGGCGTGCCATAGTGTGTTGGTTGGATGAAGAGAATGAACTATCGGCACTTTTTCGACAATTGCTATTAGAGCTTCAGCAAGATCTGCTCTTGCTTGATGAACGTGTATCAGATCTCGATCTACACATCAAAATCCAAGCGGAACAGAATTCCGTTGCTGTAAGACTTCAACAGTTACGAGGGATTGGACCGGTGTGCGCAACGATATTGGCTTCAGCTTTGGGTGATGGTTCGTCATTTAAAAATGGTCGTGAATTTGCTGCCAGTCTTGGCCTAACACCAAAGCAGCACAGTACGGGCGGTAAAGAGCGGTTGCTTGGTATCAGTAAACGAGGTGACAGTTACATAAGAAGCCTACTGATACATGGAGCACGATCGACGCTAATCCATGCCAAAAACAAGGAGGATAACTTAAGCCTCTGGTTAAAAAAACTGGGAGAGCGAAAACACTCCAATGTAGTTACAGTGGCTTTAGCAGCCAAAACAGCCCGAATGGCTTGGTCAATGATTCGACACGAAATGGACTACGAGCCAGCTCGGGCTGCTATGAAGCATCGACCAAATATGGTCAGTTAAGTTGGTTTTTTGAGGTAGAAAGTGATCGAGAAGTAGCAAGTCAATAACGATTGCAAAGCAAAGAGAAGATGACATAACAGGTAGAACCGACGTCGATAAAACCCGGCCCGCTGTGAGGAACAGAATCCGAAGCTCCGATTGGGAATCGATGTGCGAATAGCCCATATGGGTCCAACAGCAACAATGGCTGTTATTTAGAGACCGAATATACGTGAGCAGTCGTGCCTCTCTGACATCATCTGTTTGATTGCAAAAGAGGAGGAGTCCATATACGCAGCGGGGACAAAAAGGATTCATCCGTGAACCTTTCTAGTGATTGAGTTGTGGTTAAAACTATACCCTAAAATTTATAACAACACCCAAGTCCGCCAGTTAGAATGACAACTGAGTAGCAACATGCGAACATGGAGCTCTTAATGCATAGCTTGGGGCTTATCCATGGCGAACGGAAGTTGTTTGTGTAGTACAGTAAAATTCAGCGTAAGCAGCGTAGATCAAGCATCGTCACACATGAGCCATTGTCATTGCTCTATGTGTCGAAAAAGCCATGGCGCACTGTTTGCCACTTACTTTAAAGCCACAGATTTAAATTACATCGAAGGCGAAAATGACATAGAGAATTACGAATCTTCGCCTGGATTCACGCGCGCGTTTTGTAAACACTGTGGTTCCCCTTTGCCTGAGCAATCTAAAGACAGTGATGAAGTGTATGTGCCTGCCGGCTTAATGGATGAAGATCCAGGTGTGCGGCCGCAAGAACACATTTTTACCGAATCAAAAGCCGAATGTTATGCCATTACCGACACCTTGCCGCAACGTGAACACTATGGTGATGGCGACTTATCTCGAGTTATTAAAGTGCCGGAAGCTGCGTCTAAGAGTGATGTAGTCACTGGTGGTTGCCAGTGCGGCGCAGTAACGTTTGAATACACTGGCACGCCAAAAATGATGATGAATTGTCATTGCAGTCGCTGCCGAAAAGCAAAAGGGGCGGCGCATGCTACTAATGCGTTTGTTGCAGGAGACGATCTGACATGGACCAGTGGTGAAGACAATATCACCGACTACGCCCATGCAGGTGCAAAATTTTTCGGCCACGCTTTTTGTAAAACATGTGGTTCGTCTGTTCCACGACCACGACCGGACGGCAGTGTCTATAACGTGCCCGTTGGGAGCTTGAACCAACCGCCTGGAATTGAAGCAAAAGGGCATATCTTTGTTGGTTCAAAGGCACCGTGGTTTGAGGTCACTGATGACAAGCCCCAGTGGGATGAAATGCCAACTTAAATTGGTGTAGCAGAGCTGGTATTGTGTCTGCAGACGTCATTGGCAAAGTACGTTAACACAACATGGTCTGCAGCCGAGTTTGCCAAGTGACCAAACCCATGCCCAGTACATAGTATGTGGGTTTGCTATTGGGCTAAATTAGAAGCCATCTTAATTTTGAGGTTTTCTGACGTGAATGTACTATTCAGGATGTTGGTCATTAAGTTGTGAAGACGGTGCTACGGTTAGCTTAGGGTCGATTTGTATCAGCCCGCCTGCTGATACACCAATGAGCAAAGACTGGCCTTCGAAGTCCACCAGAACAATTCTCTCTTTTGGTCCTACTGCCACACTTTCAGTTACTTTAATCCGGCCATTGAGATTTTTTAGTTTTCCCATGGATGCAATTGCGCGCAAAATCAGCCAGGCGGCCACCATGACAACGACCAGCGCGATCATGGTTAACAGAAGTGTTGTTGGAAAACCATTCATTGTTCAATACCTTTATTCAAGACAAAGAGTCACTGGGGGACTTAATCTCAAATTTTGGAGAAACACTGTCTTCAGGGTACTGTGTTAAATCTTCGCCTGGTGCGTCTCGGCTTTCGCCATCCCACGGGATAAACCTGTGCTCTTTTTCGTGATCGATTCGTTCCTGAACCGCTTGCGCCCAAATAATTACCTCTGCAACCGTATCGAATAGTTCTCTTGGCACCATTTCTCCTTCTTCGGCATCAGCAAGCAAGGTGCGTGCAAGTTTTATATTTCGTACTACCGGAACATTATTTCTCTTCGCAGCATCACGCATTTTTTGGGCGATCTCGTCTTCCCCCATCGCTGTAATTATGGGCACCTCGTCTTCTTCCCGATCGAAGCGAATAGCGATGGCAACATGAGTTGGATTAACTATTAGTGCGCTGGCATTGCCTGCAGACTCCGGTGCGCCTTCTTGTGCCCATTCCTGCGCAATTTGTCGGCGATGCCCTTTCATTTGTGGATCACCCTCAGAATCTTTATATTCCTGCTTGATATCGCGCATGCTCATCTTCATTTTTTTGGCAAATGAGTAGTGTTGGTAGCTGACATCGATTGTCGTAAAAAACAATAAAAACACCAAAGAACTGGCTAACAGGAAAAGCATGAGTTCCATAAATGCACCAACAATACTTGCTGGTTCTGCTTGAGGTAATAAAACGAGATTCGGCACCAGAAACTGTATTGTTAGCCAACCGAACAGAAAAATTGCGCTGGTTTTAATGATGGACTTTATCAATTCGAAAAAATTGTCTGGACTGAACATTTTTTTTATTCCGGAAACCGGGTTGAGCTTGGATAAGTCCGGTTTAAGTTTGTCGAAAGTGATAAGTACACCTACCTGTGTAAATTCTGCAATGATGCCAAACATGGCCACGGGAATTAGTATGAAGGCAGAGCAGAACAGAAACAGCCACAGTGCTTCTTTGCCCACCAACAGTAAGGTATTGCTGAAATCGTCAGTTTGAGCTGTAAAAGCAATGACCATCAGGTCGGCAAATCTTGGCGCCGCAAAGATAACAACCATGGCCAAAACGCCAACGGATAAAACCAGGCCCAGCGTACTGGATAAATCCTTACTTTTAGGTATGTCTCCCTTCTTGCGCGCGTCACGCAATTTTTTAGGGGTGGCTTTTTCGGTCTTATCGCCACTATCGTCAGCCAATTCGACTCTCCAATTCTGTATTGATGCCAACCATAACCGCTGGCCTTAGGTCATGTAACGTTTTGTAAGCTGGTATTAGTACCCGCCAGGTGTACGGAAAGATTGCACTCCTATTCTTATGACTAGGAAAAAGTGGTTAATTTTGGCTTTTTAAGATCAAGCAGTTGGTCGAAGCCGAAGAATCCACTCGGTATCTATACCGTAAAGAAAGTTTTTGGTTATGTCCGTCCGAGAGGCTAGTTTACATTAGGAAACACCTATGTAACACTTATTAGTGAGTATTAGGAACAGGGGATAGTGTTACAACTTTTGGAGCGTCAAGTGCTTCTATATTGTTGAAACTAACCTAATTCATTGGACTAATCGGCTAGTAAATTTAAGCTGCAACGGTCTCCAATTGATCTAATACACAGCCAGGCTAATGTGCAGATAAGAATGTTAATGTGCAGTTAAGAATGTTGGTGTGTTAAGCAGTTTTGTTCCAGTTTAATTGCAGTAAAATTTTAAAATTGGACGTTCTTTTTTTTTGATTTTTTTGATTTTTTTGTTTTGATGTTTTTGAGTTTGAAGATTTTGTATTTAGTGTTTTTTTGAATTTGTTTTTGAATTTGTTATTTTTGAAATTCAATGTTTAGTGAATTTCATGTGCGAACAAGAGCTGCGAAGCTTGACCAAAGCTCTAAGGTGGAATGGATCACCGGTGGCATGTGCATCAGTTCATCTAGGCAGCCTGCATTTGCGTTACCTGCGTTTGC
>CALIMV010000128.1 GCA_938045275.1 uncultured Granulosicoccaceae bacterium | reverse complement strand
GGTTACAAAACCGGCTATGGGTCGACCAGGTTTAAAGGGGTCTGTACTAAGCATGGGACTATGGAACATTTCAACCCTGTTTCCATCTGGGTCGTTAAATGCAATAAGCTGTGCAACACAGCGTTGATCACACAGCGCAGCACTGCCAAGTTCAACAGCAGTACCAGTGTTCTCAAGCTTAGAAGCATAGCTTGTCAGGTCGTCTTTATGCTCAACTTCCCAGCCAATAAAGGCGAGTGAATCGCCTGGTTCATCAGTGACTACAAATCGTTGTTTGTAATCGTCCATACGAAAGGCAATGGTGTTGCCGCCTTTATCGACCTGTTGCAATCCTAATAAATTGGAAGCAAAGTCGCCCCATTGATCAGTTTGATTCGATCTGACACCCAGATACCCTAGCGCACAAATTGCCATAATGACCTGACTCCGATTGCACGGCTTACTATGCAGCCCGACGCGTTTATTGACGTAGTTATTCTAGCCCAGGTTTTGTCTGGTGCGAATACGGCTATCAGGTAAAACGATAATGGCTGCCACTGAGCACATCGCTGCCATGACCAGCCCAAACCCTTGAAAGCCGATTCCTGAATATAACCATCCACCGATCAATGCGGCACTCAACCAACCAATGCTGGCAATGGAGCTATTGAGCCCCATGATGACACCGCGTACATCGCTTGGCACATCGGCCATCGCAGCCAATAATGAAGGTCTCGACAGGGCATTAAAAAACGCAAAGGCCACGCCAAGACTGATGGTTAAAGTCAAACTCGATTGCAGTAAAAACCAAGGTAACGCTATCGCACCAGCACAAACCAAGGCCGCCGCAAAACTAATTCGGCGGTAAGCAAACCGATCTGCTACCTGACCACCAAATACAGTACCAACTATATTGCCAGTTGCGAACAATGCCAATGGAACAGCAACAGCGCTGATTGGCAGACCATAAGCGGTACGAAGATACGACGCATAATAGAAGGTGGCAAGACCAAAACACATGCGCTCTGCAGCCAGTGCCATAAAAAGGCGCACTATTGGGCCACTCAGTGCCTGGCGTAAGCTTTTTCCTGAGCGCGATTTGTTTTGTGCAGATAACGTGTTGCCATTGGCACTTTTAAACAGCGCCAACACCATGCATGTGGCGGCAAACAGTGCTAACCCGGCTAACGCCACATGGGTTCCTCGCCAACCAATTTGCGAACCCAACATGGCCGCTACCGGGATACCGACCAGCAATGTCAATGATTGCCCACTCATGACATAACCCAACGCTCGACCCTGGTGCGAACTGTGTGTACGCAATGAGATTTCAGCCAAAGCTGTCGCAGTGTACGAACCACAACAAATTCCGGCTAATACAATGATAAAAGTCAGTGTTGCGTAACTTTGGGCTTGTGAGGCTGCCAACATGGTTAAAGCCAAACAAGCAGGAGAGGCTATGAGAAAAATACGTCGGCCAAAACGATCAGACGCAGAACCAACAATATAAGACGAGACACCCCAGACAGTTGCCGTCAAACCAAACAAGTTCGCCACCGCAGGCAGTGATACGCTTAGATCTGCTGCCATATCGGGAAGAAAAGGTGCTCGCGTGCTGCCTGTCGCAGTGGCTGCGAACATGCCAATGCACCCGGCTAGCACCAAGTGCCAGGGCATTGGGTTTGTAGTCTGCATGTGGGGCATAATACGGGATAACTACCACCAATAATTCGCTTTGCGCAATAAGCCTGGTAAAAATACTTTTCATGCCCACGATTGACCTGTTACTAAATGACCCAATGTGGTTCACATTAATAGCCATGGCCGCTTTCCTGGTGGGGCTGTCCAAGGGCGGACTGCCAGCTGTAGGTATGCTTAGCGTGCCCATTCTGTCTTTTACCATGCCGCCATTGGTGGCTGCCGTGTTGCTGCTGCCTATCTACATCCTCTCAGACACGGTAAGTGTGTGGCTCTATCGCCGAGAGTTCAGCCTCGACAATATCAAGGTATTGATACCGGCAGGCATTATTGGTGTATTGATTGGTTGGGCAACCGCTTCATATGTATCTGACCGTATGGTATCTGCGCTAATTGGTTTGATGGGTATTAGCTTCTGCTTGTACACGTGGACTAAAAAAACAGCCCATAGCAGCGCTGCACCCGTTAACATTCGAAAAGGTCTTGCCTGGGGAACATTATCAGGATTTACAAGCTTTGTTTCACATGCCGGTGCACCCCCATTCCAAATTTACGTACTGCCACAACGCTTACCAAAAATGGTTTTCGCCGGTACCACCACTATTGTATTTGCAGCAGTGAATCTGGCCAAAGTTATACCCTATTCAATGCTTCACCCTTACACAATGTCTACACTGCAGGTTTCAGCATTCTTGCTACCGGTTGCCGCTGTTGGTACTGTAGTAGGAAAAAAACTGATAGAACGATTGTCAGAAAAATGGTTTTTTCTTGCGGTGCAAATAGCGCTTTTTATAATCTCGATAAAACTTGTTGTATCAAGCGTGTCGTAAGCACTGATTCTCAGCTTAGTTCTTTCTATATGCAACAGACACAACGCCATGCAAAACACACTTGAAAAGAGTATTGAGATTCTGGGCAATCTGGTCAGCTTCGATAGTGTCTCAGCAAAGCCAACCCATCAAATTGTCGGCTTTATAGAGTCATACTTAGCCGAGCACGGCGTGAAAACCATGCTAAGTTATGACCGTGATGGCGAGCGTGCCAACGTATTTGCCACCATTGGCCCACAGATAGATGGTGGTGTGGTATTAAACGGACATACTGATGTGGTTCCCGTTGATGGTCAGCAATGGGCGACCGATCCATTCACCCTGACACGCAAACAGAACCGACTTTACGGCCGTGGCTCTGTTGATATGAAGGGTTTTCTGGCCTGCGTACTTGCATCAGTACCGGTGTTCCAATCCGCTAAACTGAAAAAACCAATCCATATCGCATTCTCTTATGATGAAGAAATTGGCGGACTCGGTATGCCCGTGCTACTTAACAGCTTCGACGCACTGGGCTACCAACCACGCATCGCAATAGTTGGAGAGCCAACAAACATGCAGCTCATAACAGGCCACAAAGGCGGCTATGAAATACGAACCGAGATTAAGGGCTTAGCTGTACACGCGTGTAACCCTACCTTGGGTGTGAACGCAATAACAGTTGCTTGTCAATTGATTACAATGATAGAACAAATCGCCACACGCATGGCTTTAAAACCTTACCCGGAATCACCGTACGAACCCGCCTATTGTACATTTAATGTCGGTACAATCGAAGGTGGTACTGCCAGCAATGCCACAGCGGGTTGGTGTAATTTCAAATGGGAATTTCGACCAATGCCTGGCGAAGATGGTCAGCTAATTATTGATGAAATACAAGCGTACGCAAATGATGAACTGCTACCAGCCATGCAATCAATACACCCACTAAGTGAAATCAACATTATCGCCGAAGCACCCATTCCGGCTTTGGACGACAGCAATGCCGCAATTGCTACAGAGTTAGTCAGTAGCATAACCGGATTGAACAGCACCGACGTTGTTTCGTTCGGTACCGATGCGGGGTATTTCAGTAATGCAGGAATATCAACAGTGGTTTTTGGCCCTGGTGATATAAATCGGGCTCATAAGCCGGATGAATATATTGAAGTGGAAGAACTTAACGAAGGGTTGGCCTTTTTAGCAAAGCTTGCGAGCCATTTGAGTCATTAATATCAACGTCGCACATACGGCAATTGCGGCATTAAAGTTGAACCAATCTGAATGACTGACCGTGGTACCGTAAACATCGCCTCAACTAATTCCTCGAACTTTTAATCCTTCGCTAAGGTTTTGAAAATATTATCTATCTCAGATTTACAAAATGGTTCAGGCCCATCATGTGCAATATTTATTTCGCATGCTGGCTTTACTAATCGAAGTGCATTGTGCCGAATACTGGCTATCATCGACTAACACAACGACAACTTCGATTTAGCTATTCTTCTTGTAAAAAATACGCAGCAGAAAAATCAATTGCGTCTGGAACGAATATTCCATCTACTCCAATTCGGCTACCCGTTGCACGATACAGCGTGTTTTCATTGCGGTGGAAAAAATCACCTACAACTTCATCATCACTAATAACATCAGGTACTCCGTTACGTAACCGTGATTCAACAAACAAACTTATACCATGCGCAAGTACACCCGAGGGTACTGCAACCGTATCGCCTATTGTGTACGTACCTGACTCAATTTCAGTGTAGTCTCGGTTTTCTGTCGAATGGCAATTTTGTGCGTTATAAGTAAAGAGCTCAGAACGGTAGTTGCCATTTTCCAGTTCGAGACGGATTGTGCTCGAACTTCGATCATTTATCGAAAGGCAAGGCGTCATCCAGATTCCAGCGTAGTCAACCAGGGTTGATTGTGGTTCCTGTGAATCTGAATGAAGTGCCTGACAAGCGCACAATAAAATACACGACATAAATAACATCGTGTATCGAAACAATGCCTTTCTTAGTACAGCCATTTTTTAATCCATGCGTGA
>CALIMV010000127.1 GCA_938045275.1 uncultured Granulosicoccaceae bacterium | reverse complement strand
ATCGCTGGACACAAAAGTAATGACCGAACTAACCGTGGAGTTGGAAAGTGTCGCTGGTAACGCCCGAAATTCAAACGTCGGTCCGCATCCACAAGGGGTTGCACTCGCTCGCTGGGATGAAGCGTTTGCCGGAGCGCTATTGCGGCTTCTGCAGTTGAGAAACAGACCAGACGATATTGCGATACTGGGCGACAGTCGGCTACGCGAGTTGTACTACGCAGTATTGAAAGGCGAGGCAGGCGGCTATGCCAGACGCGCATTTGGCTTAGGCAATGAAATCGCCAGAGCTATTAAGTTTCTTTCTTCACGTTACTACGAGCCGGTTACCATCGAGGATATGGCCGCTCAGGCAGGGATGAGTCGGGCCGTGTTTCACAGAAAATTTAAACAGGCGACCACAATGTCGCCCATCCAATTTGTAAAGTCTATGCGTTTGAATAATGCCGCCATGAAGATTGCCGGAGGAATGAATGTAAACACAGCGGCGATGGCAGTGGGCTACGAGAGTTCCTCACAATTTAGCCGTGAGTTTAAACGCATGTACGGACGATCTCCCCGGCAGTGGAGCCAATCCCACCAATTACCCGCGTCTATAGCGTGAGATTGCTGCAATGCTGTCACCGAATCCAAAACGGCCTGTATTGGTGAACCTGCACACCACTTTTTATCAAATCGTGGATGGACAGATTAAAGTTGGCCCACCTAGCACTTTCGGATATCAGCGTTCAACGTCGTTGATAACACCGTCCATAAACAAAAACCGTTCATTGTCTGACTTATAGCCAATCAAGCCAGTCGTCGAGATCGTCATGGCGTTAAAATCAAAGATCATTGTGATGAAGTCCGGTCGGTCGGCTTGGATCCATGACATCAAAAAAATGTTGGGGCTGATTTCTCGCGATGAGTAAGGGATTTCGCTATCAGTGTTACCCTTCCGACGACCTGCAACCCATTCGTACTGACCAAGCCCATCTGCAAAGGACACAACCATACGAGCATCGGAATCGTTGTAAGTCCATTCGACTGTAGTGCCGTTGAGAATGTGGGACCCAGTTCCTTCTTGTGCCAAGGCAACCGTGGTCAGGCTTTGTAAGGCAAAAAAAGCGGCGAAACATACTGAAACTTTGAGGTATCTAATCATGAGGTTATCCTTAGGATGACGTCTGTCATTCCTGTTTACAGGTGATGACCCATGCGGTTGTACAAAAGCCATGTAAGCGGACACCAGAACAGTTAAGAGTGTCACCACGAGTGCTAACGTTTTATACGAACAAGGGCCTTACTCGTACATCAATGGTTAACAGAATCGTACATTAGATTGCGTTCAGCTTACTAGACGGGATTACTAGAATTCAGAATTCGATTGAGTGGATGAATGATTCATGGTTTTACGATGCCATAGTCAGAGTGAACGCTCCATTTATGGACGCAAAGGTTGGGTCGAAATTGTTTAAATTTATTCTGTTGCTGCAAAGAGGACTCCTCTGATAATAGTTCTAGCCCCTATTCACCACACTCAAAACTCTAGCATCCAAAAGCGTCGCAGTGTACTGACATCTTCAACGGTTTCAACATTATTCACCGCCTCTATCAAGTCACTAGTTTGAAGCTCACCTAAAATAGGCGCCATTAAATCGTATGCTTTAGCCTCAACCTCAGACCGTGACATTGGGTTATCCGGCGTCCCTAGCACCGCTTTAGTATGATGCTGAAGTAACCGACCGTCAGTCATGTCAATCTCAACCTTAGCCTGTCGTGCCGGACGCGCATAGCTTAGTTCCTTACTCGGAATGGCTTGAACTTTTCTACGCATCGCAAGCACCTGAGGGTCCTGCATGCGTGCCTGATCATGACATGAAGCAAAGCTTACACCACCATCCACCAAAGCCAGCGCCAGTATATGCTGCAAGCAAACGTCTGGCATGTCGCGATTATTGACAATCACAAAGCGATCATCAGGCACTGTCACACGAATAGCATCAATTTTATCCTTTTCAATTGTATGCGATTGCTGCAGAGCCGTCACCGAATCCAAAACGGCCTGTATCGGCGAACCTACACACCACTTTTTAATTGAAGCGGACATAATTTCATAGCGTTCGCCCAGACCATCAATTAATTCGATGGGTTTCGGGTTTTGTGCAAACGCTGATAAATACGAATGCTCACCTGTTAGAGCGCCTTTAACCGCTGAGGCACCGCTCGCCACAAACAGCGCAGCAAACGTACCATTGCGTGCACCCATACCACCAAAGTCAAACGCTTTCTCTACATGCTCAGTGTCCCTTTGCCAATAAGCAACTCCTGAAGACTGCTGGGTTGTGTAGGACAACAAATACTCCATGCCTTTGGCATCAAGATCTGCTATTACACCTGCTGCGGCTGCAGCGGCAAAGTTTGCACCCAGACAATGGGTGGAATGAGTACCGCTGCGTGGTGCGCTAAAGCCGAGCGATTTGGTGGCGCGCGCACCAATGTCATACCCAGCGGCGACCGCTTGCAACAATCGACTGCCACTAACACGTTTGTACTCAGCCATTGCCAATGCTGCGGGCACCACTGCGCAACCTGGATGGAAGCGGCCCCCTAAGTGCGAGTCATCGGTTTCATCACCATGCGCTGCCATGGCCGCCGCAAAAGCAGCATCAATCACTGTGGTAATAACTTGTGTGCCCGGTACACTCGCCTGCGCTAAGCCACACTGTTGTTGCACAAATCTAATCGCTGTTCGCCCAGCAGCCAGGCGGGACCCACTGATAATTGCCGCGAGCGTGTCCAACAAATGAAGCCGTGCTTTAGCATTAACTTCAATTGGCAATGGAGTATTAACAACATCGGCTAGATAGTATGCAAGCTGGCTGGTGTAATTGTCATTAATCACGCAATTTTAACTACTCTATTCTTCGTAGAAATCTCTGCAGAGATAGATGAATGATAATGTGTAAAAGTTGAGAATTGAACCAAAGCTGTGTAAGTTGGTACACACCCATTAACTGCAGTTTAACAAACGGAAAAGCATTTAACGCCAGATACATAACATACCCAAATAGAATACCTAAACGGAGGAAAACGATATGAGTGTCAGAATACGACGGCTCTTTACAAGCGCACTAATGATGGTGATGGTTGTTGCGTTACCACTAGGCGAATCAACCGCGGCGGATTATCCACACGATACCGTAACACTGGTAACACACTCTAAGTCGGGAGGCGGCACGGATGTCTTCCTGCGTGAAATGGTTAAACACCTTGGCCCCCACCTTGGCGCAGACTTAGTAGTAGAAAATGTACGTGGTGGCTCCGGCGCCAAAGCAATGGCTAAACTTGCCAATTCCCCTGCAGATGGCTCTATTTTCTATGGCACCACCCCCACTTTTATTAACACTTCTTTGTTATCAAAACCTGAACACACATACAAGGATTTAATGGGCGTTACCAATGTCTTTCTTGATCCGCAAATTGTTTATGTCAAAACCGACAGCCCCTTCACCAACATGACAGAAGTTGTTGAAGCTGCAACCGCTGACCCAGGCTCAGTAATTTTTGGTGTAACTACTCCGGGCTCCCTTGATCGTCAAGTCATGGAACAGTTTAAAGCACTGACCGGTGTCAGCTCTCCGGTGGTTACCCATGACGGTGGCGGTGAATTACTTATCAGCGTACTCAATGGAACAGTGTCACTTGGCATTGGTGAAATCCAGGAATTGTCTGCACAGCTTGAAGCGAATGAAGTTCGCATTATCACCACCTATACCGCAGAAAGACTGGATGATTTTGCTGAAGTACCTACAGCTAAAGAACAAGGCATTGATCTTGTGGTTAATAAATTCCGTGGCATCGCGGGACCAGCAGGTTTACCTGCTGATATCACGGCAAAATGGGAGGCAGCCATTCAAGGCGTATTAAGTGATGACGCATTTAAGACCTGGTACGAAGCTCAAAGCCTGGTGCCATTTTATATGCCTAACGATGAGTACAACGAATTCATTGATGAGTTTGCTGAACAGCAACAAGCGTTTTTTCAGGAATACGGCATCACTAAATAGTGAACAAGCCATTACCTAAGGCGCTGCTTCGAACTATCAGCCATACCACCGCCGACACCTGGATAGGGGTGCTAATGTTGTTCGCGGCGGTGGTTTACTGGTTTGAGGCTAACAAAATTCCAATCAGTCCTCTTGACGGGCTGGTTGGCGCTGACGGTCTGCCAAAATCACTTGCTTATGTGCTTGCTGGCCTTTCTCTGTTGTTGATTGTACGAGGCATTAACGACACAAAAATTCGTTTGCGATCTGACCTGGCCGACCCTGATGAGACTGGCTCAATTAGCGATTGGATAAAACCACATCTTCGTGCCGCCGGCATGCTCGCTATTGGTGTGGTGTATCTGTTGTTGTTACCCTGGCTTGGCTACACCATCGCTATTGCAGCGCTACTGCTTGCCGTCTCCATTTACAACGGTGCGAAATTTAATCTTCACACGATCCTTGTTGCCGTAATCGGTGCAGCTTTTTGCCAGTTATTGTTTGTGCAGTTTCTTGGCATTGCGCTACCCAATGGTGAGCTTATCGATCAAATAATCGGTCACTTCTGATGGAAGGCTTTGCAATTGCCTGGGTAGCACTCACCACAACAACTGCCGTGTTTGCAGCGTTCGCAGGTGTTGCGTGGGGAATGCTTGGTGGTGCCTTACCCGGTATTTCACCGTCGATCACCATGGCACTGTTGTTGCCGTTTACCTACACAATGGACCCCATTCCGGCCATTGTGCTATTGGCATCAACCTATGTGGGTGCGGAGTACGGTGGTTCTATACCTGCCATTCTGATTCGTACACCCGGCACCAATGCTGCGGCCGCTACTGCCATCGATGGCTACGAGATGCACCTGCAAGGCAAAGGCGGAGAAGCACTAGGACTGTCATTAATCTCGGGGGTCTTTGGCGGACTAATAGGCATACTCTGCTTGATATTGCTGACTAAGCCGCTTGCCAGCGTTGCGCTGTACTTTACTCCTCCTGCCTATTTTTCCCTCGGCATATTGGGCTTAAGTGTCATAGCGTCATTATCTCAGGAATCTGTGGTCAAGGGATTAATGGCTGGTGTAATAGGATTAATGATTGCGACCGTCGGTACGGACCCTGTCTCGGGGGTAAATAGATTTACCTACGGTGCGCCTGAACTGCTCGCTGGTATTCCTTTTATTTTAGTCATGGTCGGTGTCTTTGCCGTATCTGAATTACTCATACAAGCAGGACAACCCGATCAGAGAGTACAGACTGACCGACGCCAATTACGCATTGTGTTACCAAGTTTTCGGCGATTTCGCCGGTTGTTGAAACCGCAGCTGATTGGTTCCGGCATCGGATTATTTGAAGGTTGTATGCCAGGGGCAGGAGGAACAGTGGCATCATTTATGGCCTATAACGAAGCCAAGCGCTGGTCAAAAAACCCGGAGAAATTTGGTAAAGGTTCCGATGAAGCCATTGTTGCACCAGAGGCGGCAAACAACACCGTTGCCGGAAGTGCAATTGTGCCTGTCTTGTCATTCGGCATACCCGGGTCTAATTCCTCTGCAGTGCTACTCGGCGGATTGCTGATTCACGGCGTACAACCAGGCCCGCTGATCTTCGATCAACACCCCGATATAATTTATGGCCTGTTCGGCGGCTTGCTTATCGCTAATGTGTCGCAACTGATCATTGGTATTTTATTGTTAACGCCTGCTATCTGGCTGGTTAACCGTCCCAAGCCTTATTTGCTTGCTGCTATCTATGCATTGATATTTTCCGGTATTTACTCAATCGACAATACGCTATTTGATCTTTATCTGGTATTGATTGCAGGCGCAACTGGTTACGTGATGCGCCGACTAGGATTTCCATTTTTACCATTAGTATTGGGTTTGGTGCTGGGCTACCTTATAGAAGCGAATTACCGACGCTCACTACTGCTTACCAGTGGAGAACATCGAGTGTTTTTCGAAGACCCAATTTCACTTGGGCTTTTAATCGCTGCTGCTTTGTTAATTATCGGCTCTGCGATTCGTGATAGACGCACCTTAAAAAAGCAACAACTAACTACTGATAACGATAAAACAGTGTGATTGCACAATCTATTCATCAGTAGAGGCAAGCCGAGTAATGTCGTTGCAAATATAATGCAGCCCTGATGGATTAACAGTACCAATTCAACTTGGTATTCATAAGGGTTTATCAAAAATAGAGCGCTTACAACTGACCCTACCCCTAACAATTCGACTCACTGTGCTTAGCTTATCCGCATTGAAATACGACTTGGTGTAAAAGTCATATAACATTGCACGCACTGTAGAGTAGAAATACAATTCTTACACGCACGCTTTCGAACAGGATCATTAGCATGTCCAAATTTAACTGCGCAACAGCTACTCACATCACAAGCCATTCCTGCTCCTCATTCGAACGCGCTTTTCGCTTTATCGCTTGTTGCTGCGTTCTGATTTCTTGCGTTGCTTTTAGCGAAGCCCGTGCACAAATTGCTGAGCTTGAGGTTCGCGTGTTGGATTCCACTAATCAGCAACAAGTTCATCCGTTTACAACCGGTGGTAACGTTTCTGTGGCCAACGGTCGATACCTGTTTCAGCTTGTATCGAGTATGCCCGTTGCACGCATGCGTGTAACTGTACAAAATGCGTCTTGCCCTATTGGCCGCTTACTCGATATTGCCAACAATGACGACCCTGGAACAAGCGCAGACGACGATCTTTCACGCAGATTCGATCGTGCTAACTTTACACTCGAAGCACAAGAGTCAGTGTGTGATTTCAGGTTTGATGCGTGGTACGAGAACTATCAATGGGCGGGTGGGCTTACCATTAGCGTAGAGTTTGGAGGTCGCTTACCCGACCCTGAGCCGCCGCCTACTCCCGAAGCAACGCTGTACGCTATTACTCAGGGCACGGCAGGCAGCACAGAAATGGACACAAGCAGTCCAGTGGTTGCCGAACCCTTTCACGGCACAAGAGTTTATTGTCCCATCTCTCACTTTTCCTACGATGACCCTGTGGTTCATCCAAACCAACCAGATGCTGCGCATTTACACATGTTTTGGGGCAACACGGCAGCCAACGCATTTAGCACACTCGACTCCCTGTTTAGCGAGGGTTTGTCGAGCTGCGAAGGAGGCCTGAACAATAAGTCTGCCTATTGGATGCCGGCGATGTTCAACGAACAACATGAAGTGGTGTTACCGGAAAGTGTTGTTGCCTACTATAAAAGTTTTGGCAGTACATCAGGGTTCGATCGCAACTCGATCATGCCCATACCCAATGGTTTGCAGATGCTCGCTAATACTTCTGTTCTGCACAGTGGTCCATGGAATTTTGCCATTGAACCTGAAAATCGTAATGAACAGCAACTACTGCGTGTTAAATTGCTGTTTCCTCAATGCCTGCAAGTAGACGCTAATGCTAATCCGGTGTTGTCGAGCGTTGATAATACTTCCCACTTGTCTTATTCCAACGGAAGCGGCGAGAACAGTGCCGATTGCCCTGCTTCCCACCCGTATCGTATTCCACAACTTTCATACAACGCCATTTATCGGATTCCTGCGCAAAGTGGTTGGTATCTGTCTTCAGACTCCAGTGCTGCAACACAGGGTGAAAGCCTGCACGCCGACTATATCGCTGCCTGGGACGAAACGACTATGAATCGCATTGTGCAATGCAATCGTGAGTCTCGGCGTGAATGTCAGTTTATTGGTTATGATGAAAACGGACGACCAGTGGGTCGAATGCAACTACCCGAACGGTTCCTATCACCTGATGGGGAAAACGTTTACGCAAACAGTTTCAGCCTTTCAGAGACTACGGACAGAACACCTTTTGGTACAAGCCTGAAGCGGCATAGATAAGTTGACGCAACCACCTGGAACCCCAAACTCTGTGGGCAAGCTCCTACGTGTCGTATCCGGGTAGTATTTTCGATGAACAATGCTCGGAAAAGCTATTTTGGTTTGAATGTCTATTTCTTGAAGAGGCGCACAAAAAAACATGGCTTTGTTGCGTTAGCTTTGTTTAGCAACTAAAACCCCTTGCAACTTGGTTTTTTAAACCTATACGCCATAGACAGAATCGGGTACTGCTGGTACCGGTCAAGCCGCGTCACAAGGGACAATGACGTTGTGCCCGGCAAATTCAAAGGAACAAACCAACTTCCCGCTGGTCAATAAAGACACCATAATTGCCGTCGGGCAGGTACAGGGATGCTGGTATGAAAGTCATCACATATTGTCAGAGCTGCGTGATCACACAGGGTTTACAGCAGAAGTTATATTTTCCGGTCAAAAGCACTCCATGCTTCTGAAACGGCAAAAACCGGTATACGGGTGTCTCATTTTGCGTATGAGCTTATGAATATCGACATTGACGTCATTGCTACAGTAATTCGACATTGCACAAATCAAAATCAAAGGACAAATCTATAATGCTAGGCACTAGAAAGTTACTCATTCCAATCTGTTTGCTATTTTTGGCTGCCTGTTCCGATTCAAATTCCACAGGACCAATTGCAGATACAAATAACTCAACAAGCGCTACAACACCTGATCAGGGTAGCGAACCAGATCCAACTACTACCGATAGCCCCACGACAGGGGGCGATTCACCCAGCGCACCAACTGATGAGAACACGGATACTACGGTCGACGAAGGCCCGGGTTCAACGACAGATGATCCAACCAACACGCCGACCGATGAAAATACCGATACTCCTGTTGACACGCCGGATGTAGTAACGCAACCGCCAGTCACCTCTGCCAATTATCGCATTACGTTTAATGGCAGTTGGAGCGCAGAAACACACGAAACATTATTTCCAGCGAACGCTCATTTCTCAGGCCTGGTTGGTGCTGTTCATAATGACCAGGTTGTCTTCTGGGAAGCAGGCCAAATTGCCAGCGACGGTATCGAGTTAATGGCAGAGACGGGCGGAAAATCAATCTTTCTGGATGAAATAAACAGTGCGATTGCGTCAGGCTATGCACAATCTGCCATTGACGGCGCTGGAATCGCTACATCACCTGGCAGTGTTAGCGTTGAAATAAGTGTGTCTCTTGATAACCCCAAAGTCACACTAACAACAATGCTGGCGCCAAGCCCTGATTGGTTCACCGGTTTTCACGACGTGTCACTGCACGATGGAGATTCATTCATAGAAAGCTTGACCATTGACGGATTTGTTTACGACTCAGGCACAGATAGCGGCCTTCAATACACTTCTGGCGACAGTGATACACAACCAAGAGAGGTTATCCGACGTCTGACCAGTGAAACTTCCGACTCGCCATTTGTGGAAGGACTACCAGTTGCTGGACAGTTTGTTATTGAGCGGATTTAGTCTGCCGCTTTTGTATTGAAGTGCTATACACCGCGACTTGAGAAGGCCAGCGCCGTTTAACAATACACCGATAGCCAATACCGAACGATGTTTATTCTGCAAAGTAACATTCTGCATACACTTCGGGTTGGCTCATCGGTATAACAATACATGCGCCATAACCTGTACCTGCACTCCGCAAAGTGACCAATGTAATGACATCCACTTCAACTAGTAAAGATAGACTGCACCAGAGTTAAATGATGTACCTTGATTCTGATTGCTGTTTATACCAATAGCACTATTATCTTCAAGAGATGCACCAATAGCCAGCGTATTGCCATCTGAACTCAGGCTGGTAGACCAGCCAAACCAGCTATCTTCTTTGGTATTGCTGGCCTTTAGGTAAGCCAGCTGTTGCCAGTTTCCGTTGTTGCGCTCAAATACGAAAGCAGCTCCAGAAGATACCGCGGCATTGTCAAATTGGTTGCCACCGATGCCCAAGGCTGCGCTATCCTCCTGAAACGCACCCACTAACATAGTGTTGCCGTCTGCACTCAGACTAATCGACGTACCAAATACATCGCTTGGATCACCATTACTGGATTTTACATAGGCCTGCTGTTGCCAATTGCCACTGGTCTTTTTGAACACATAGACAGCGCCACTACCAACTAAATCACTGTTTTGATCACCATTTATACCGGTAGCGGCGCTGTCCTCTCCCCAAGCCGTGACCGCTAAGGTTTCGCCATCAGCACTTAGACTCAACTTTCTACCGAAAAAATCCAGTTCATCAGTATTACTTGCCTTCATGTACAACTGTTGCTGCCAACTCCCGCTGGTACGCTCAAAAAGATATACCGCACCAGCTTTGTCAGCACTATTGTTACTCTGATCGCCATTTAATCCGGTTACTGCACTCGATTCGTTGTAAGCACTAACCACCAGGGTGCTGCCATCTGCATTCAAACCAAGCGCAGTACCAAACCTGTCTTCCTCTTCTGCATTACTGGCTTTCAAATAGGCATTTTGTTCCCAGTCTCCATTGACATAGGTGAACACATAAACCGCACCGGCACTGAGTGCCGAATCGTTGCTTTCATTGCCATTAATTACCGTTGAATTGCTGTCTTCGCCTGTTGCTGAAACCACCAGTGTTTTGCCGTCGCCACTGAGGCTAATTTGACTGCCAAACCCGTCATCTTCACCATTATTACTTGCCTTTAGGTAGGCTTGTTGTTGCCAAGCCCCACCGCTGTTAGTGAACACATACACGGCACCAGAATTTTCAGACGAGTTATTGTTCTGATTGCCGTTTATACCGGTTGCGGCGCTATCGTCACCAGAAGCACTAATTGCCAGTGTGTTTCCATCTGCGCTAAGACTTACCTCACCACCGAAACTATCGTCTTCGCCTGGGTTGCCGGCTTTTATATAGGCTTGCTGTAGCCATCGCCCATCATTTCTCACAAACACATAAACTGCACCGGAGTCTTCCAGGGAATTATCATTTAGATCAGCATTGACACCAGAGTCAGCGCCGTCTTCCAGTGGCGCGCCAACGACAAGCACAGTGCCATCTGAATTTAGTGCTATAGATTCACCAAAATAATCGCCACCATCAGCATTGCTCGCTTTAAAATACCCAATCGCATCGACAAACGAACCAGACAAAATCAGCTCTTCAGAATCCACACAGCTATTGGCGCTGCAGGCCTGTACTATGTATCGTGCATTAACCTTTTCATGCAGTGCCACACGATGATCAAACACTTGTGTAGAAGAATCCAGATCATCACTTACTTGAATAAACCCTGAAACGCCATCTGAATTTTCCAGAACGCGATAAAACTGGGAACCCTGCGTTCGCGCCCAACTGATACGAATGGTTTTATCTGCCACTAATTCATAGGAAGCCGTTACTGGTTCAAGTGTTTCACTAATTTGTGGGGTGTTGTCGATGACTGGCTGCGGCTGGTTGCTTGAACCATCTTCATCTGTTGAACCTGACGTCGAGTTACTCGTATTGTTATCACCAACGCCGCCATCTGCTGAACCATCATTTGCAAGTTCCACTCGATCGACAACAACTAAAACGGGTTCCTCATCGGAGGTCGATTTTGAACAACCAGTGACAATAAACACACCAATTGCCATCGTGATTGCCATCTGAGCAGCGGCAGTGAAATTGGAATTCATGGATACGTCCTGTAAAAATTATTATTCCCGAGAGTAAAAATGCACCCAAATAGGTCTGGATGTACATTGAACTATAACAATAAAATTAGCATGATTTCTCGGTACTATTACTTGTTTTTTGAAAAGCAGTATGAGGCATAAATGCCGGTGGAGCCCGCAATATCAGCCTTTTGCGATCAAGCCGCAAGTACAGAAATTTATAAGTCGAAGGTAAAATCGTCTAAAGGCACGCTGTGTTTTATTGCATTGGACTCCTACGAGTTGTTCAAGGTGTTAACACCTTGGGCCAATAAACACCCAACTAGTTTAGTTCACTGGCTCTTCATACTATTGTGCTTTGAAAATTATCTTATGTACGAGATGACGCAAGCAGCCTGCTAACTTCTGGCAATCGATTGTCCGTCTGCTTTTGCCGTATTGAACGTCGAAATGCACTGGGTGTTTGATTGAAGTATCGTTTGAAACTTCGCGAAAATACCACCGGGCTGCTAAAACCGAATGCCAATGCAACCTCTTTTATACTGGCATTTTCGTAGAAAAGAAAATTCCTGGCACCCTGTAGGCGCAAGCCCAAATACAGCTGCATCGGCGTATTCGAAAAATGACGCTGACAATGACGTTCCAGCGTACTCAGCGAGACACTTAATTCTTCTGCAATTTCGCGAGCACTGAGCGGAAAATCAAGATTTTTTTCCAGCAGTGCGACAAGCCGATCAGAGAACGACCGACCTTCGCTCAACTGTGGCGTAACAGCGCGTTGTGGCTCGCAACCCTCGCGCGCGGTATGAACCAGTGCATTAGCAACCTCAACCGCCAGTGATTCTTCGTAGTAACGCTTAATGAGTTCCAACATTAAATCAAGCGTGGCAACGCCACCTGCGCAGGAAATAATTGGTCCTTCTATTTGGTATAGATGATCGCTTATCGGCAACCTGGAAAAGTGCTCCTGGTATGTCAATGCAGCTTCCCAGTGCACCACAACCGACTCAGTGACAAATCCTGCATGGGTTAGCGCAAAAGCACCTGTGTCAATGCCAACCAGGCAACTTCCTTTGCGATGCAGTTCGATGAGTTTTTTGCGAAGTTGGCGCGATAGGTGTTGGGTTGGTAAATTTCCATCAAACACAAAACAGAAATCGCACTGATCAACATCGGCAAGTGCATCGTCAACACTCAACCACATACCATTGCTTGCTCGAACATCTTTACCGTCGGTAGAAACCAGACGACAATTAAACAATTCACGACCACTGTTCTGGTTTGCTATTCGAAGCGATTCAGTAGCGAGAATTAATGCGTTAATAGGGAATTCAGAGCCTAGTATCATGTAAAACTGAGGAATCCGAACGGCCATCGTTATTACTCGCTAAGAGTCGATAGTGTGACGATTTAAGCTAACATTTCGACGATAAAAGTCAAGGGATAAGCATCAACGTATGTAATTATTAAACTGAAAAGCGAAAACGCATCGCGTGCAACAAGACTAAAAAAGGGAGTCAGGTTCGTAATGGACACCACACTTTCCCGAGAAAAACTGCAAGGGTGTTATGTCACTGTACCTACCCCGTTCGACGATAACGACACGTTTTCCATTAACGAATCAGCGCTTAGAACTTACGTCGATTTTTTAATTAGCAATGGCCTGGCAAGTGATACAGCGACTTTCCTGGCTGGTGGAGCTGCCGGCGACTTCTCCACCATGACGTTTAACGAACGTATAAAAGTGGCAGAAATTGTCGCCGATGAAGTCAACGGTCGTGTGCCATTGGCATTCGGCGCTCAAAGTACCAGCACACTCGAATTAGTTAAATTGGCTCAGGCCGCGCAAAGCATGAAGCTCGACTTTATCCAGGTTTCATGCCCGTTCTATTTCACTCATACCGAAGCGGATTTTGAAGAATTTGTCAGGGCGGCCGCCAAGGCAGCACCGGATGTCGGGATAATTATTTACAACACATTCTGGACCTCGTCGGGGGTGTCGTTTTCAATGGTAGACAGGCTAAGTGAGCTGGACAATATCGTTGGACTTAAATGGGCAGCGCCGAGAACCGATGCCATGGAGTTCGAAGATGTGTGCAGCCACTTCTCCAATAGATTCACCATCATAGACAACAATTTGTTTTTCGCATTCAGTGCAATGCCTGCGATGGGTGCGCGTGCGTTTGAAGTGCATCTTTGCAACTTCTGGCCGCAGTGGGGCTTGAAATTAATCCAGGAAGTGAATTCAGCGAACTACACAGAAATTGCCCGCATGATGACCCAGGAAGCCATGCCTTGGTACAAGCTCTGGGTTGATATCGAAAACAACTACACCAGCGGCGATGGGTACCTGGATAAGTTGTGCATGGAGTTGATTGGACTACCTTCCAGTCGGTGCCGCCCGCCTACACGTGATATACGCCAGCAATATAGAAAAGAAACAATGGAAATGATGAGGAAAATTGGTGTGCCGAATCTTGTTGAAGAATGATTGCGACCGTAGCGGATGGTGCTTAGCCGCAACTTAATCGCAACTAAAAAAGTTCAGCCACAAAGGCTGACGATTAATGCATAGGAGAAAATCAATGAAAAGAACCATACGACTATTATTGTCGGCAATGGCATTGGCGATGTTTTCCAATATAGCTGTAGCCGAAGATGACGTCCGTTTGCGCTTAAACTGGATGTATTACGGATCCCATGCCGGTTTTGCCATGGGTAAAGATCAGGGGCACTACAAAGACGCAGGAATCAATATCGACATTCGGTCTGGCAACGGTTCCAGCTCAGCCCATCGGCTTGTAGCCAATGGTGACAGTGATTTTGCTTACGGCTCTTGCGCTGCTATGACAACACTCGCAGCACAAGGCGCGCCGTTGGTCTCTGTTGGTGTCATTGATGCGATGGGTACTGAAGCCATACTGGTTCGTCCCGATGCAGGGGTAGAGTCGATACAAGATCTTAAAGGGAAAAAAATTCTGACCACGGCAAACGCTGGTGTTAATACCTTTTTCCCACTAGTGCTAAAAAATGCAGGGATGAGCGAATCGGATGTGAATATAACTAACGTACCTGATGGGGCCTTGGTGTCTGCCTATTTACAGGGAACGGGTGATGCTGTGGCCATTCTTGGTGGCCTGGATGACAAGCCAGCGGAAATTATGGCAAATGGTGGTGAACAACCAGTGGCTTTCCCCTACTCTGATTTCGGTGTGAACCAGGTTGGGTACTGCATTTCAACACACGCCGACACGATTGCTGAAAACCCTGATCTGGTCAAACGATTCATGGCTGCAACAGTTAAGGCCTACAAAGATGCGGAAGCCGACCCAGATGGCGCAATTGCATCAATGGCTGATATTGTTGGTGGCACAATGGCTGAAGATCAAGGCAAGGCACAAGCGCGATCGGTTCTGGATGTCACGTTATCCGTGCTCTATTCGGCAGCTAACGCAGACAAAATGCTTGGCTTGAATGTGCCCGAAGACTGGGACGGCATGCTGACGCTTATGAAAGACTACAACGATCTTGAAACAGATCAACCTGCATCAGCATTTTATACAAACGACTATTTGCCGTGATCCAGGAAGCAGTTGAGATAAAAGCCCTGACCAAAGTTTTCGGTCAGGGTGAAAACGCTGTCAAAGCGTTTGGTCCTAGTGACCTTGACATTAATGAAGGCGAATTTATCTCACTGCTTGGACCATCCGGTTGCGGTAAATCCACTTTACTGCTTATGGTTGCCGGATTACTTGAATCAAGTTCGGGGTCCGTCAAACTAAAAGGCACCAGTGTTACAGGACCTCGAACAGATATTGGTATTATGTTTCAAGACAATACGCTGGTGCCGTGGAGAACAGTTCGTGGCAATATAGAGCTGCAGCTTGAATTGCGAGGACTTAACGTAGATGACTATAGTGAGCGTATAGATACGTTGCTACAACAAGTCAGCTTGTCTGAATTTTCCCAGAATGCGCCCTATGAATTATCAGGAGGAATGCAGCAGCGCGCCGCGTTTTGTCAGGCGTTGATACACGAGCCAGACACACTGTTGCTCGATGAGCCTTTGGGCAAACTCGATGCGATGACTCGTGAGGTTATTCGACGTGATTTGCAGACCCTGTGGATGCAAAAAAAGCAGACTGTCATGTTGGTTACGCACAGTATTGAAGAAGCTGTGCAACTGTCAAATCGAGTGGTGGTTATCTCACCTCGCCCCGGCGTGATCGACCAAATATTCGAAATAGATTTACCATGGCCTCGTGATCTTGAAGTCAAGAACAGCCCGGCATTCTCCGAATACGTGATGCAGATTCAACGTATATTTCAAAATTACGGTGTACTGTAGTGATAACCAAAGCCATCGCTTTTGTTTGGAATTGGATTAAACAGTCCTGGATGTTCCTTTGTTTTTTCGCAGGATTTTTTCTTTTCTGGCAATACTCAATAGACTGGTTCGATATCCCCAGATACATTCTGCCAAAACCAACCGAAATCATAACCAAAAGCAGCGCTGATCTTGACAAATTACTGTATTACACATGGGTTACCGGCTCTGAAAGTGTGCTTGGCTATGTCATAGCCATCATCGTCGCAGTTCCGTTGGGGCTTGCGATTGCGTTCTCTACCATATTGCGGCGCACAATTTATCCGTTCTTCGTTAGCATTGAAATGATCCCCAAAATTGCGTTTGCACCGCTGTTTATTTCGTGGCTTGGTTTCGGACTATTGCCCAAGGTTATTATTGTTTTTCTGGTTTGTTTCTTTCCAATCGTTTTAAATGCCATTCTGGCATTCGGCTCGCTGGGTGAAGAACTCACTCGATTCTGCGCAGCAACCGGTGCAAGCAAAAAAGATGCGTTTTTTAAAGTGCGATTACCTGCGGCACTACCACAGTGTTTTGTTGGTTTTAAGTACGCTGCAATAAATGCAACGGTCGGTGCAACGATCGCCGAATTTATCGGTTCTGATCAGGGGCTTGGGTTTTATATTCAAATCGTGACTGGAAACATGAGACCCGACTTGGCGTTCGCCGGAATATTTTTTCTCACTTTGCTTGGATTAAGCCTGTTTGGTCTGGTAACGCTAGCCGAGCGACTGCTGATACCATGGCATATATCCCAACGTCGTCATTGAGCGAATAGAGCGTTTATAGCCTGTTTATATCATTGACAACAAAAGGATATTTCGTAACAAAGGTATATAGAACACCAACATGATTCGAACACTTTTTATTATCAGCCTGTTGCTACTCTCTGGTTGTGATGCCGTAAACTGCATCATCAACAACCATCCAGAGTTTTCCAAAACTTCTTTAAACCCGGCAACACTTAATCAAGTTTACGAAGACACTATAACGGCATCTATTTCCAACAGCATAGAAGATTCTAAATACAACTACGACATCAGTTTAAAAGGCGAACTGCCTGCAGGGATAAGCTATCGTACGTCAGGGCCTGAAATTACTTTCAGCGGTACACCAACTGAACTGGGTGAATTTCCAATTTCACTAACCGTAACAGCAACAGCAAAATTTCTAGGCCCCAACTTTCCGGATGACAATGAGCCAGAAGCATTGTGCAATAACACAGAAGTTCGTGAGATGGTGTTTAGTGTAGTGCAAGGGTTTTAATATCTACATGGTAAAGCTGATAACCCAAGAACCCCATACAATCTGAATACTGTTAGCGACCTACGCCTGCTATGAAACTGTTTATATCCATTGACGAATTCACCGACGTACAGCTTGCGCGAATAATGCAGTTAACGGACGGTGCAACCCTGATCGAGCGAAAAAACTATCACGACGACGCACCAGTTGAAACGGATTTTAATCAATGCGATGTGGTTTTTGGCAATGTCCCTGCGCACTGGATAGAACAGTCCGCTGCACTGCGTTGGGCCCAACTGGATTCCGTCGGGTTTGGCGAATATCGATCTCTTGATTGGCCCAGACTGGAAAAGCAAATTACGATAACAAACCTGGCTGGCTTTTTTGCCGACCCTGTTGCCCAAACCGCGCTGGCGGGCATTCTATCTCTGTATAGAGGCATAGATAAATTGACATTGGCAAGGTCAGCCAGGCAATGGCATGGGGACCCAATGCGTTCAACGCTGCGCACTATAACGAATGCAAATGTTGTGTTGTTCGGTCAAGGGGCAATCAACTTACGGTTAGCAGAATTACTGGTTCCATTTAACTGCACTATTGAGAAATTTGGCAAACAGTGGGAGTCGAGCAAATTAAATTCGGCACTCCAAAACGCAGATATTGTAGTTTGTACCGTTCCTGAAACTGATGGCACCATTGGAGTTTTTAGTTTACAACGCTTGTCTTTACTAAAACCTGATGCCATTTTTGTCAACTGCGGGCGTGGCTCTGTTGTTGATGAGTCTGCTTTGGCATCACTGTTAAGTGAAAACAAAATTGGCGGTGCTGTGTTGGACGTTACTGACGATGAACCTCTGGATTATGCACACCCGTTCTGGAACAGCCCAAACCTTTTGCTAACCCAACATACAGGAGGTGGCTCTATTAATGAACTCGACGATAAGATCTCTGTGTTTGCCGATAACCTGAAGCGCTATAAAAATAACGAACCGCTGAAGAGCATCGTTGATTTTAACCGAGGATACTGATTCTGATGGCTGCGATTAGCAAAATACGTTGTGTGTTACTGAGCTCATCCTATGCAGATGCAGACGATCCTGAAATTAAGGAGTGCTTTCCAAACGGCCCAAAGCGTACCGTTGGTATGGTTGAAATCACGCTGGACAACGGTGTCACCGGTATTGGTGAAGGATACATGGCGGTATTTGCACCCAAAGTATTCGAATCTATTGTCGATCTGACAACACCGTACCTGTTGGGAAAAGATGGCTTTGACATCGCCGCCAGAGTCAGAGACCTT
>CALIMV010000126.1 GCA_938045275.1 uncultured Granulosicoccaceae bacterium | reverse complement strand
ACCCACCAAAGTTTGTTGCGCTATTGCCTTGCTGCACTTGAAGATATTGGCAACATTTTCGTTGTAAGAGCGGACTACGTAACAGTATTCAGATTTTCTAGTCAGAGGGCCCTATTCGTGCAAGATACTTGAGCGCTCTGTTTTCGTGACTACCGTTACTGCAATGTGGCCAACAAACCGGCCATTAACTTTCCACGATCAACCAGAGAGTCAACTTCAATGTGCTCATTGAGCGTATGTAAACCTGCTCCCATTACGCCCAACGAATCCAGTGTCGCTATTCCCATAGCGCCAGTGAAATTGCCGTCTGAGCCACCACCAGCCATGCTGGCTTCCAACGGTTGACCAAGATCTTTCGCTATCGCAGCTGCGTGTTTATGCAACGCTTTGCAGGCATCATTTGGTTCCCAAACAGGGCGGGTGACGCCGCGTTCAACTCTGAGCCGTGGTCCGTCGGCCTTAGAATCCTCTGAGCTGTTATCCAGAGACAGCAAGCGAGCAACGCCATCATCTAAGTCCGATTGCTTTTTTGCCATCGACAAAGCCTGTGCATTACAGCTGGAAGCGACGCAGTTTACCCATTGTCCACCATTGATTACACTGACCGAAAACGTACAGTCATCGGTAGTCATATCTTCAATTTCGATAATCCTTCTAGCCATCTCTTTGACTGCAGACTGGCCAAGACGAGGATCGACACCAGCATGTACTGGTTGCCCAATGGTTTCGAGATTGAAGCGGGCTATCGCGTAGCGGCCCCATACAACGCCCCCGCCTTTTGTTGCTGGTTCCGGTACTAATACAAATTTATTAGCGCTTGCTGTCGCTTCTATTAATTCGCGCGTAGCCGGGGTGCCGATCTCTTCGTCTGGGGTAAACAAAATGGTGAGTGGAAGACGAGTTTCTGTACCTGCAGCTTTGAGTTGTCGAATGGCTTCAAGCGTCAGGTAATTTCCGCCTTTCATGTCTTGAATACCTGGTCCCCAGCACTTTGAACCATCATGTTTGAATGGCAGTACATCGAGTGTGCCTACGGGATGAACCGTATCCAAATGACCAGAGACAAGAATGCCCGGTTTGCCTGCATCGGGATGTGGAAAGCAGGCTCGTACACTGTCACCCAATCCAAGCCGTCCCGGAATACGCTCAATGGTTGCGCCCATTGCCACCAGATCGTAGCTTACGATATCAACCATACGATTAACTGCAGCGGCATCGTATGTGGGGCTTTCACATTCTATCCACGGCTTTAATCCTTTAAGCATGCTCTCCACATTGAAGGGCAGTTGATTGAAGTCCATTGTTTAAACTCCCGTGCGTTGTTCAATCAGTTTGGCGTATATAGAAGCACCAACAGGCAAGATACTTTCATCCAATATGAACCCCTCGTTGTGCAATGGAATGGTGCCTTCGTGTCCAACAGTACAATAAGCACCGGGTATCACACGCAGCATGTCGGCAAAATCTTCAGAACCGGTGACCACATCAGGAGTAATGCTAATATTGTCTTTACCGACTACTTCAGATGCTGTGTCAAGCAACACCTGCGATAGGGTTTCATCATTGACCAAAACATCGAACACTTCTCGGATGTTTAAGTCAATGTCGATACCGTAACCCTTTGCCATGCCTTCGCATAAATCTTTCATGCGTTGTCGAACCGTATTGGCAAGCTGCGTATCGAAATATCGCATAGTGCCAGATAATTCGCACACACCTGGTATAACGTTATAAGCAGCCCCTGAATGAATTTGTGTTACTGACAGTACCAAAGGGGAGGTAGGGGGCGTATTACGGCTGACAATCGTTTGTAATTGCTGCACAAGTGATGCTGCAATGACGATAGGGTCTACAGATTGATGCGGCATGGCAGCATGTGAACCGGACGCTTTTATTGTTATGTCAAAAAAATCAGCTCCGGCCATTGCTTCACCCGGTTTTACCCCCACTTTTTGTGGCTGACCATTAGGATAATTGTGCATGCCGTAAATTTCATCACACGGAAATCGATCAAATAACGCATCTGCTAGCATCGCTCTGGCACCACCCAAACCTTCTTCGGCTGGTTGGAAAATAAATACCGCTTTGCCACTAAACTGACGTGTTTCCGACAAATAGCGAGCTGCACCCAATAACATGGCTGTGTGTGCGTCATGGCCACATGCATGCATGACGCCTGGATTTGTCGAAGCAAAAGGTAGATTTGTTTGTTCTTGTATGGGCAATGCATCCATATCGGCTCTGAGTCCAATTGTGCGACCAGGTCCGTTTCCTTCCAAAACCCCAACGACGCCGGTTTTACCAATGCCGGTGTGTACCTGAATTCCCCATTCGTTCAACAATTCAGCCACTATGCCTGATGTCCGGGTTTCTTCCATACCCAACTCCGGGTGTTCATGGAAGTCTCTTCGGTAACGGGTTATGTCTTCAGCCAATTCGGCAATGCGTTCTAGGACGGGCATGTGTTGCTCTCCTTATCTATTAGGTGTGAGGGTGTACAAACTCTGCACTTCTGATTCTATAGATTCTTCGTATTTCCGGAAGCAATACGGCCCGTTGTACTATTGATAAGCTAAATAGTGTAATGACGAAACGTGGAGACAGAAGGCTGCGCATCGCTAACCCATAATTCCATATTTGACAAGTTCATGACAACCCCGGTTACTGTTTCTATTTGGGCAATTGATGGTAGTTGAGGGTCTGAAAAACGGCAAATTGACTCCAAACCATTTGAGGTATCGCTTAACAGCGACTGTATGTCATTCAAATTGTGCAACGAAGGCAGGCAGCTCTGTGCCTTTTCCAACCGGGACGCTGACGACAGGTTAGCTGCCTGCCTAGCCTCGTTTTTTACCAAATCAGGGTGTAGGTAGTGATTAGTGTGGCAAATTACGTTGTTAACGGCATGTAAAACTTGCACATTGTCGGGTGACAATTCCAAATTTGCCATAACGCCAGATCGATCAGCAACCATAACGTTACTGGAGCTAGCGAATTGCTTATCGCCGACAAATGCTACGGCCTGGTCTACCGATTTGCACTCAAGTAAAATGCGTAACAGGAAGTGTACTGGTAACCCAAACGCCTTGCCATCGTCAACTGAGCGCAAAATATTCAAACACATACCAAAACCGTACTGATTTAAACCTATTTTGGCGAGCATGCCAGCTTCTGTGATGGTGATAGAGTGCTCCCCACGCTCGTTTTTTGCACGCACCACTATCACGGCTTCTCTCTGCAATCCAACCCAATCCCAGTTTTGAGAAAGCCAAACTGGTTTGTCTGTAGCGTGATTAAAAGCAAAAGCTGTACATTCGTTAACATCAATATCTGCATCGGCTATTGGGTGACCTGCGTCAACCAGTGTTCTTGCCAGAAAGTCTGGTGGCAAAATTTCTGTTCGGCAGTTCAACGCGAACAAATCAGCAACATCGAACCCACTACCGCTTGCCATGCCGTGCAATTCTGCAAGTAAATCAGGGTATGTCGACTCAATTAGCGCCTGATATCGAGACGCAATTTTCAAGGCCTGTTGCCACGATATGTCGCACTGTTCAAACATACGCCGATAAACCTCTAACGAGTGCGCTATTTGGTGTTTACTTGCTTGCCCAATCTGCACACCACGGGTGTGTGCATCGCCTTCTACATCAATAAAGGGAAGTTGTGATTTCATGCTAAAAACACTCCGTGTGCCTTAACCGTGGATTGGCCTTGTATGGATACTATATCGGTTCACTATACCGATTCATAATACGGGTTCAAATTCGAACATATGACCTAGGGAGCCTCTGATTAATTCCCTTACGTCTCTGCTAGCGTATAAGCGTGCTGGGCTAGGCGTCGATCCGAAGGGCAGTGCTGGTTGTCACTGGCGAGGATGGCAACGACGACCAGTGCGCTTATACGCTAGCCCGCTGG
>CALIMV010000125.1 GCA_938045275.1 uncultured Granulosicoccaceae bacterium | reverse complement strand
AAATCTGCCATTTCACTCTTTCAAATTGAACTACCAGCAGATGATTTGAAACACTATGCCGATATCCTCAAACGAGATTTCGATATAGATGATGAATCAACAGCGCTGGCATCTATTAAGCGTTTCAAAATGGAGATAGAGCAAGGAACCGAGTATGCCAAAATCTATAGGTATATAGGTAAGCTGGATATGCTGGAAAGGCCTATTAAAGAAATTCTGACCCAGTCAGACAACAAGTACACAAAAAAAGCGATCGACACTGTCCTGTCCAGTTATTCACAGCTTGAGCTTGGTCCGCAAGGAGGAGATGCTTTCAGGATTGCCGTTATTGCGCACATTGCCAGCGCTGCAGGCGCACTGGGTTACCTGCACAAGTATCAGGTAATGCAACATCTGCATGTCGTATCTCATATGGCAAAGCAACGCTACACAAGTTGGCAGCACTATTCAGATGGGTTTATTGCAGGGCAAAGAGCGTGGGGTTTGCAAGGTATTGGTGCTAACAAAGTACTCGCCGGCGCCATTAAAAAACTGCACAGCAAGGAACATAGCCCGTGGTTGATGCTCGCCTGGGCTTAATGCAGTATTCGACCGTATAGTCATCCGCAATTCGCCACAGCCTTCACATTCAGTAAATTATCAATTTCAAGATCACGTTAAACTATTCAAGAATTTTTCCGCTGTTTTTATATGTTGCTGTCGCTTCGCCTTATCCATCTTCTCAGCGTTTTTACACATCATCGACCAGCGATGATTGCCAGCCAGCTTTTCTTTGTTTTTAATTATCCATCGCCAAAATAGCGCATCCCACACCTCGCTCCAAGGACCTTTCTTGTAGTGACTCATTTTGATTACGTAGTTTGAACCAGAAAAATACGGTTTTGTGGTAATCAAACCACCATCAGCATGTTGGCTCATGGCATAAACGTTGGGTACCATCACCCAGTCATAACTATCGATGAACAATTCCATAAACCACTTGTAAATGTCATCTGGCTGAATTTCACACAAGAACATAAAACCACCCAGTATCATCAAACGCTCAATATGATGACAGTAAGCGTGTTCATTAACCCGCTTAATACAATCATCTACAGGGTCTATGCCTGTTTTCGCTGTATAGAATGCCTTGGGCATCGGTCGTGTATGTTGCCAGTTGTTTCCGGTTCGCATTGTCACGCCGTGATCTTCATAGGTTGCTCGCATGAATTCGCGCCATCCAATCACCTGACGTATGAACCCCTCAACACTATTTATAGGCACATTGTGCTTTTGCGCATGTTGCAAAGTCTTATTGACAACGTAATCTGGCGTTAGCAATCCAACGTTGAGCATTGGGGTTAAAACACTGTGATACAACCAATTCTGACCAGACTCAATGGCATCTTCATACGGACCGAACAATGCTAATCGCGAGTGTAAAAACTCTTCCAGCCAAAGCCTGGCATTATCGGGCGTTGTTGGGTAATCATTGGCAGGCAGAGCTGGCAGCAACGGTATTTGCTTGAGCGGGAGCTTGCGACGGTTGTCTTCGTCATAGCTCCATTGCCCGCCTTCCGGCACTTTACCATCCATAAGAATGCCTAACCGAACTCGTTGCCACTTGTAGAAATCGGCCATATGCCAGCGTTTTCTGGTGGAGCGCCATTCCTGATTTTCTTCGCTTGTATTGAGAAACCCGGGAGAAGGTAGAAGTGTTAGTTCGATATTATGTTTCTGTGCGGCTCGCACCAAACGTTTCTCCAACACATAGTCACACGGCTCGACGCAGTATATTTTTCCAAATTTGTCGTGAGAAAGTTGCTTCAGGATGCCATCTAGCTCACAGACACCATCCTGATACGTGATGTGTTCAACCACCACCTTTTTCTTCTTTAAGGCCGCGCCAAATTCTGCCAGTGTATCTTGATGATAGGTGATTTTTTTCGGATGAAAGCGCATCGGATATTGTGCGTCACCAAAAAACAATGAATTCTCCACCAACAGAACCTTTTCCGGTTTTTTACGTAAAACCGGATGTGACTCAAAAAGTTGATTTGGGAAAATCAGTGCTACGCTGCGCATATGAGCTTATAAACGAATGACAAATAGACCTAACGATATATCACATTTTCTCTGCCGTTATGAAGATCTTACACAGAGGCTAATGCAAATAGACCCTGTGAGTTACGGCAAAACCAGAAATTTTCTCAATGGGGATGTTACCTGGCTTAGCCCGTTTATCACCCATGGCATCATTACTACTCGCGACGTGGCCGAAGCTGTTTTTAAACATAATAAAAGCAAAGACTGCTACCGGCTAATGTACGAACTAGCATGGAGAGAATATTTCCATCGAGTCTGGCAACGGTGTGGTGACGATATATTCACGGATATGCGCACACCCTCCCCTTCCAACCGAAGACAAATTCCTACCGCCATACTGAATGCGAAAACAGGTATTCATGCTATTGATAAAGAGATACGAAATTTGATCACGCATGGATTCATGCACAATCATGCGCGCATGTGGACGGCTGCGCTCTGCTGCAATATGGGAGACACTCATTGGCTAAGCGCAGCAAAATGGATGCACTACCACTTACTGGACGGAGACTTGGCAAGTAATACCTTAAGTTGGCAGTGGGTGGCCGGCACTTTCAGCGATAAACGCTACATTGCCAACCAGGACAACGTTAATAAATACAGTCAATCTAATCAGCAAGGCACTTTTCTGGACGTATCTTACGAAAAGCTTGCAACTTTTCAAAGACCTGCTGAATTGGCCGACACTACCGATGCGTCAATGCCTCAAGTCATACCCGGCGTACCAGTAACAGAGATGCCTACGCTCTCCGGTACTGTTGCCGTTCGATCAATTTGGCAGTTAAATGCACAGTGGCGTATGGATGCCGACCACCAGGTGCTTTTTATAGAGAGTGCATTACACAACCAATGGCCCATGAGCCGGCATCGTTGGCAATTTGTATTGCACTGGGCTGATTTGATACCCAATGTGCTCATAGTTCATGGCACGGTGGCGCAATTGCAATGTGCGCTACAGAATACAACCATCGTGAGACAAGACTACCCGGCTTGCAATCATTGGGGCGAATCAACCGATTCACGAACCTGGTTGTATCCGCAACCGCAGAATGCATTCAGAAGCTTTTCGCAGTACTGGAAACAGGTTAAAAAGCACAGTGTCTAACAAAAAGACCAAACCTGGCAGCAACACAAAACAACAGAGTAAGGTTTGCCCGCAGTGCGGGCTACCTTTCACTAATCGCAAACGCTGGCAATCTCGCGGACTGTGGCCATCAATAATTTACTGCTCACAAAAGTGTCGTCGATCGTCGAGACAAAAACCTTCATGAGTCAATCGCGTGCTATTTGGTGGGTTAAGCGAGATATGCGATTGATCGACAACGAGGCTCTTACATCGGCCATTGAGCAACACCAGCAGGTGATAGCGCTGTTTATATGCGAGCCCTCACTTTACGATGCGCCAGACACATCTGCCATGCATGTGTTTGCCTGGTGGCAGGGACTCAATGCACTACAGCAGGATTTACGCAACATTGGCGGCGAACTGTATTTTGCTAAAGATGAAGCGACCGATGTATTCGAACACCTGTTTAACAAGCATGGCTTTGACGCAATATACAGCCATGAAGAAACCGGGAATGCCATTACTTTCAACCGAGACAAATGCGTGATGCAATGGTGCGAACGAACATCGGTTAAATGGGCAGAAGAAACCCAGAATGGTGTGGTACGAGGGTGTGTCGATAGAGACCAGCAGTCAGAAATTGCGCATGCTCGCTTATTCGATAAAAAGCCGGTTAGTGCACCAACGCTTATTCAACCATGGCCAATCGAACCTGATTCCATTGTTAATACAATGTGGCCTGAATACACCGAAATGACCGCACAAAAAATCGATCAACGTATTCAGTTTCGCAAGATGCAACAAGTCAATGAGTCGTGCGCACAAGATGAGCTACATCACTTTCTTCAACACAGAGTCAATGGTTACTCTCGCGGCATTTCATCACCTAATAGCGCTTTTCAAACCGGCTCACGCCTGTCAACACATTTAGCCTGGGGTACGATCAGCGTTCGAAATATTCACTATCAAAGCGCACAACGCACACTTGATTATCAACAGTCTCAAAGCAAAGAAGCAGCACACATTGTCCGAAACATACGCGCTTTTCAGTCTCGATTACACTGGAGAGATCATTTTATTCAGCGACTTGAATCAGCAAGTCACATGGAACATCAGGCGCTGAATTCGGCATTTGAACATGTAAAGTATGTCGATGCGCCCGAACTGCTGCAGGCCTGGATACATGGCAACACAGGTATACCTTTGGTAGATGCGTGCATGCGATGTCTGCAAAGCACCGGGTTTCTGAACTTTCGAATGCGGGCCATGCTTGTGACTACCGGGTGTTTTGGATTAAGGCTCTCCTGGCGTGTTCTGCAGTACCCACTTGCACGTGTGTTCTATGACTACGAACCAGGCATCCATTTTTCACAAGTACAAATGCAAGCAGGTATTGTTGGTATCAACACAATGCGGGTATACAATCCGCATAAACAGCTACTCGACCATGACCCGGACTGTCGATTTACAAAAAAATGGGTTCCTGAGCTAAGAAACTTTACTAGCAAACAGATCGCCAATTACAACAATCAATCTTTAGGCGACTACCCAACTCCGGTCTGCGACATCGCAGCTAACAGCACCGCGGTTAAAGATCAGATCAGTCAGATTAAAAAAAGCGACGAAGCCATAGAACCCACTGCAGCTGTTTTAGCCAAACATGGCTCCAGACTGCGATCAAACAACCAAAAGAAGAAGGTAACCAAAACATCAATTCAGCTTAAGCTACCTTTTTGAAAGTACTTTAATAAAAGTACTTGATTGAGGCCAACACTCCGGGCTGCGGTTTTGTTACAAGCATTTTTTTGGCATGAAAAGCCGCTCTAAGCCCATAAAACAGCCGAATCTTCCCAAAATAATCAAAAAAATCATAATTTTAGGATGGTCCGACCCCAACTCCCTCAAGCCCATCGTTTTATGCGACGGGGTAATAGTACAACTTGCAGAAAATATATCAATCGAAATGCTTTCTCTTTTCATTGCAATACTGTCTACTCAACTTAAGCATAGGCAGCGATGAATTTTGCACTGTTAGCCCTGATTGAATATTGTCGGGCATTACATCAAAGTTGAAAAAGATTTAGGTGGCTTATCACTGGCACCTTCAGTAACACGCTTTTTAATTACGCAGTTGCCACCTGCGTTCCAAACCTATCTTAAAAAAACATATGCCTGCGAGCAATAAAGCTAAAACGCATTACAGTGAATCTGATTAACCAAGCGTTGCTTCAAGTTCTTGAACAAGCTTTGCATCAAGATTAAGGCCTGCTGCTAATGAATCCAAATATGCGCGCTCTTCTGCTTTGTTTGAATCAACGACCATTGCAGAAGCCAAATAGATTTCCCTTGCAGCTTCTGGCGAATCTGACGATGCCACAACCGTTGCTACATCCATGGGCTTATTCAGCTCTTTCATTAGAAAAGACATAACGTCTTGCTCCAGCCCAAGGCTCTCGATTTTGGAGGTAATTAATTTCTGCTCGTGTGAATCAACATGGCCATCAGATTTTGCGGCACTGATCATGGCGGAAATGATGGCCTCGCTGCGTGTTTGCGCTTCTGTGTCAGCAAGATCATTGATTGGCGTACCAGTGTGGGTAATATTGGTGTTTTGTTGTTGCTGCCATTGATTGAAAGCTTTGTATGCAAGACCACCCACGGCAGCAACACCACCCACCTTTAGCGCTGTGCCGGTTAATTTACGACCACTTTCCGTACCGAGCAAAATAGCTATCGCACCGGCTGCGAGCGCACCTTTGCCCATGCCATCCAACATGGCGTCTCGTTGCTCACCCGACTCGGGTACACCCAGTTTCTGCTCGGCGATTTCAAGGCCTTTTGTGGTGGCGGTTTGCGATTTTTCCAACAGATTTTCCAGTATTACTTTTGCGTCCATAAAGACTTCTCACTCAATGTTTAATTTACCTATAGTATGGTCGCTGACAACCGATATAGCCAGCTCGATGTAAAACAGTGCAACTTGAATCACATCAACCTTCCAGTAATAATCGCCCGGCACAGGCACCGGTTAGCGTAATTATTCCAACCTATAATCGTTGTGACTCACTATGCACAGCAATTGAATCTGTCATTAAGCAAACCATTCAACCACAGCAGATCATAGTCGTTGACGACGGCTCCGAGGACAACACACCGGCTGTCATTGCTGAGCGCTTTCCCACAGTAAAATTAATTCGACAATCAAACCACGGCGTATCACACGCACGTAATCGCGGTATTGAGGTAGCGACTGGTACATGGATAGCTTTTCTCGATTCAGACGATCGTTGGTTTGAAAACAAATTAGCTGTACAGATGAAGGCAATAGAAGCTTCACCTGGATTTCGACTATGCCATTGCGACGAACGCTGGATTCGTAATGGCAAACGCGTTAATCCAATGCATAAACACCAGAAACGTGGTGGTGACATTTTCGAATTTTGTTTACCACTGTGCGCGATTTCTCCGTCGGCAGCAATCATTCATCAGTCACTTTTTCATGAGGTCGGTGCTTTTGATGAAACGCTACCAGCATGCGAGGACTATGATTTATGGCTACGCATCTGCTCACGATATCCAGTTTTATTTATAGATTCAGCTTTACTGGAAAAAACAGGTGGGCACGAAGATCAATTATCGAAAAAGTACTGGGGGATGGACCGGTTCCGTTTAATCGCACTCAGCAAATTACTACGGTCTCAATCGCTAAGTGAAATGCAAATATCAATGACTAAACACACGTTTATAAAGAAGTATCAAATCCTGATCAACGGTGCGAAAAAGCGAGGGAATGATGCTTTTGTGGCTGAGCTTGAGTCGCTGTACGAAGACCTTTCCATTTGATCTCAGCCAAGCAATTGTGCTCGCTCGCTGTTCCTCTTCTACAAGCGCACCAGTTGATAGCGACAGCCTGACTACCAACACGATCAACCTGCTCAAGTAACCAAATTCTCGTATACTGAGCAGCAACGCAGAAACTGCTTATTTTGTTAAACGTCATGTCAGCACTACTATTTAAATTACGTAACGTACCAGACGATGAAGCGGAAGACATCCGCGAGCTTATGAAGCAACATGGTATCGACATCTATGAAACCAGTGCTGGTAATTGGGGCATATCGATGCCAGCAATCTGGGTTCAGAACGATGCACAATTGCCCGAAGCAAAACAACTACTGAACCAATATCAACAAACACGGGCTACCGATGCGCGCAAAGCATATAATGAAGAGCGGCGTTTGGGTGTTGCGCCGAACTTTATACAAAAAGTGACTGAGCGTCCCTTAGCCATTGCAGGCATAATCCTGTTTTGCCTGTTCGTTATCTACGCCATGACCAGCCCTTTTATAAAACTCGCACTAACGTCCTAAGCAATCTAGAAAGAAAATTAGCTTTACCGTATATACTTAACTATCTATCGCAGATTGTTTGTTGCACGCCTCGGATAACAATAAGGATTCAACTGTTGCGCTTACAAAAACAGTCAACCGAGCAGAATTACATCCAATCATTAATAAATATCCGCTGTGTAAAGTAATCGTTTATTCAGTAATTTAAGGAACAAACTATGAAAGCCATTCAAGTCGATAAAAACGAAGACGGAAAAATTAGCACAGCATTAGTAGAGCTCGATCCTTCCAGCCTACCTGCTGGTGATGTTTTAGTGTCGGTAGAGTATTCCACGCTCAACTACAAAGACGGCCTTGTACTTAGCGGACTCGGTGGTCTGGTTAGACAATACCCTCATGTTCCCGGAATAGACTTTGCCGGTTCAGTTATAGAAAGTGACAATGACGCCTACAAAAAAGGCGATAAAGTCGTACTTACCGGTTGGCGAGTGGGAGAAACTCATTGGGGTGGATACTCTGAACAAGCTCGTGTTAACGCACAATGGCTTACACCTTTACCCGATGGCTTCAGCACTCGCCAGGCAATGGCCGTGGGTACTGCTGGTCTTACCGCTATGTTGGGCATTATGGCACTTGAAGATGCGGGCTTACAAAAAGACAGCGGCCCAGTATTGGTTACCGGTGCTGCAGGTGGCGTTGGCTCAATAGCCTGCGCATTGTTGTCCGCAAATAATTATGAAGTCGATGCGGTTACTGGTAGAGAATCGAGCATAGAGTACCTTCGATCATTGGGCGTTAACACCATTATTCCCAGAGCAGATGTAGCAACCCCAAATGGTAAACCTTTGAACAAAGAAAAATGGGCAGGTTGCATAGATTCAGTCGGAGGCGCCATGTTGGCAAACGTTTTAACGCAAATGAAATACAGTGCTTCCGTGGCTGCTATTGGTCTTGCTGGTGGAGCAGCACTCGACACAACTGTTATTCCATTCCTGCTAAGAGCGGTTAATTTGCTAGGTATCGATTCTGTCATGTGTCCAAGCGAAAAACGTGCTGTCGCCTGGCAAAGATTGGCCAACGAACTACCCATAGAGCGCCTTGAATCAATGGTTGAGGAGGTTGCATTGGGGGAAGTACCTACACTGGCTGATGCCATAATAGCGGGTCAAGTACAAGGTAGAACGGTAATAAAAGTCAGTTAAACCGGCCTGCATTTCAATTCCGTAATCAAAACAAACCAAAGGATTCTGCAAAAGGTCCGCTTCTGGCATATACATGTAATGTGTCGTACAGGCAACACTACAGATGTGTTATTTGTAGCACTATATCGCTGATTAGTACGTTATTTATAGGGTTTCAGTTAATCCTTTAAGGTTTGTTTAAGGTTGTAGATATAGAGTACGTCGCTGCCATGTTTGACGTTATTTTGTCAGGTAGGCAGTAAACCGACTTCAGTTGGTAGCCGTATAGAAGCTCGATTTACAACAACTAAGTTTCACTCTAGTTAAAGAGAGATTACGTAAAAAAAATGCGAAATATTATTATCGGACTTTTTCTACTTACGGCCGCACCCACGCCCGTTTGGGCTGACAATGAAAGACCTTCCACAGTAAACGGCGTATCGGCCTCTGCAATATCCGATAACTCTGTGAGGGTTTCATGGAATAAGCCTTGGGACAACGTTGGTGTATTGGGTTACAACATCTATCGTAACGGAATCTATTACAAGACCGTTTTTAATACCAACTTTATCGACAATGATGTATCCGGGAACAATGAGTATCGATACGGCATCGTCGCTTTCGACAAAGCCAAGAACTTCAATAGTGTGTCACGCGAAGTCACTGTTAAACCTGGTGGTTCAAACGGCAATGACACCTCTGCGCCTCCTCCGCCAGAACCTGACAACGGTGGAGTAAATCGCCCTGATGCCCTGTATGCCGAAATTCAAAACGGCAATTCTGCAAAAGTTAAATGGCGCGCACCTAGCGGCAATATTCGTGGCTACAACGTCTATGTAAATGGCAGTTATAAGACCACAGTTTCAACGCCGGAATACTACGCTCGTGATCTTTCCTGGGGCAAAGACTACCAGTTCAACATTGTTGCTTTTAATCAGTCCAAGAATTTTTCTCGAAAATCAAACGCGTTAACAGTTAATACAGCAAACGGTTCAACGCCAGAACCCGATAATGATAACGATAACGGGAACGATCAACCACTAAACGATGGTGGCGGAAACGGTTCAGCTCCTGATGGGTACAGACTGGTGTTCTCTGACGAATTTAATGATTACAAACTCGATTCTTCCAAGTGGAATTCCAAATACCGCTGGGGACCAGGCTGGATAATCAACGGCGAGAAACAGTACTACGTCGATAGAATCAATAATCCTGATTTCGGCCACTCGCCGTTTGAGTTTGATGGCAATCACATGACCATTACGGCCATTAAAACACCAGAGCACTTGCGCTCCAGTGCCAACTGGCAACCCTATCTCTCTGGCGCATTAACAACATACAACAAGTTCAAGATGCGCTATGGCTATGTCGAGATGCGAGCCAAGCTTCCAAAAGGCAAAGGGCTGTGGTCGGCATTTTGGCTGTTGCACCAACACGATAATGATAAGCGCCCTGAAATCGATGTAGTAGAGTACATCGGAGATAAACCAAACAAGGCGTATAACACTTATCATTACTACGATAATTGGAGCTTGCGTTCAACACCCACCTTTGAAGCAGCTGGACCAGACTATTCTAAAGATTTCCACACTTACGCTGTAAAATGGGAACCAGGTAAAATAACTTGGTACGTTGATGGCAAGGAACGCAATTCACACAGCAATGGCAACGTTTCGTGGGAAGACATGTACTTACTAGTGAATCTTGCTGTTGGTGGTTGGTGGCCTGGCAATCCTGATGGCAGTACCCAATTTCCCGCACAATTCAAGATCGATTACATTCGTGCTTACCAGAAATAATGATGCAAGCCGGGTTGCATTTTATTGGCCAGTAAAATTTATTGGCCAGTAGAATTGACCAGTAGAATTGACCAGTGAAGTTGGCTAACAACAGTTTACCAATAAACAGTTAGCCAAAAAAACACGACTGCATCACATTTTTTATATCCTCGGGGCGGCTCACGAAGCTGCCCTTTTTTTGTCCTACCACTCATCATTTTTACATTAAGGCTCTACGTACTTAATTCAAAGCTCGGTAAACTGCTCAGCAATATTTATTGCCTGATAACCGAGCTATGCTTCGATTTACCACCGCCCAGCCCTCTCTGCGAATACGCGTTGCCGCTTCTGTCTCAATTCGGGCATGCCTTGCAGCTGTTGCCGGTTCCGCACTACTTACATTAGCCAGTTGCCAGAGCTTCTCGAACTATTCATCAATAGACAAACAGACCACAACCGCATCTGCCCCAGTACCCATTGCAGTATCTAAACAGCCAACCGCTGCTGCAATGATTGACTGGAACTCCCATATGCAGCCAATATTTAGCAAAGCACGCTCACTGGTAGAGCAACACACTGGCGTAAATTTATCGAATGTGTCTTTGAACATTGCAAGTGATATGGCCATTACTGATGAAGTTAGTCACGAAACCAAGAGGTTAATACAAAACCAGTTCAACGATAAGGCATTCGCCAACCAGTTTCTTAACTCAGTAATGCGCGGTCAAAAAGGCACGTACGCAGCGCTGTATGCAACACGAAAAAGCGAAGTGATGGTGAGCTTGCCGTTGATGCAAAACTATCAGGCTTCTCTTTCAAACGATAAAGACGTGCAAGAATCGGCTATGTTGGCTTTGCTGATACACGAGCTTGTGCATGCAGCAGATGACATCCAGTACAACATTCATGAAAATCGCGAATTAAATTTTCGCGCCTCATTCGCTCAATCTGCAGCTTTTGAAGGTCATGCTCAATATGTCACTCGAAAAATATGTGCTCAAGCTAATTGTTTACAAGGTCTTGATGCGTTAGACGAATTCATGTTCGGACAAACAAATCCTCCAAACAAACTAACGCAAACCGTGCAAGCCATTAGTCGAAATGTACTTGAATATTCCTATGTTGAAGGTGAACGATTCATCACTACCCTGGCTAACCAACCCAATGGAAAAAAGCTGATTGGAGATCTGTTAACTAACCCTCCACAAGATCCGATTCAAATTCTTGATCCAAAAAGTTACCCGAATACGGAGCGCGAAAAGCAGAATCAACAATTGATAGCAGCCAGCACCAGTTTGTCACACCCGTGGCTCAGTGGTTCCTGGACCACTGTACAAACATCACCTCTAAAAGGCGTTAATCTGCGCACCGACCCCAGCAGGCGCACCGCAGCTGTGGATGGCTTCACTCGACTCATCACTTCCATGGTTGCCTTGCAACTATACAATCAGGCACAGCCAGAGATCGCACCGATTGAATTAACCGTACTCAGAGCTGATTCTGCTGCAACCGCTAAAATATTCGCAAAAACACTGCACCAAAACACGCAAATTAATGACGTACAGTTATCCGGCGCAAATTCCGTTGTAAAAGTGGCCAACACACCTGATTTGGAACCAGCACTGCTGTACGTAACGAAAGACCCAACTGAAAACGGCCAGACGTACTACACACTGATTGGTGTGACTGGCATAAATGTCGTGCAGATTGCCGGAGTGGGTACGAGCGAAAGCTTGTTCGTCGATTATGTCGATCAACTGCTGCTAAAACTGTCCGGTTTGCCGGAGTCGTTAACAACGCCGATGATCTAGGATCACAGCGTTCTAAACAGGTACCGATGTTCGTGACTATCTAACTAGAGGCACCAACTAACCAGAGGCACCAACCAGCTACTAGTGCTACTAGCACCAACTAACGCGCTTTGAGAAGCGTGTTTTGAGAAAGTCCATTTGATCGGCCAGTACGTCACGATTGGACAAATAGAAAAATTCGTAACGGTTCGGTGCAAACGGTATTGCCAGCAATTGCATGTTAGCCTCTTCAGGCGTCTTGTTGCCTTTGCGATTGTTGCATCGTCTGCACGCGGTGACACAATTTGTCCATTGATCGCGGCCGCCTCGTGATGTTGGTATGACATGGTCACGAGATAAATCTCGCATTGGAAAATCAACACCACAGTACATGCACACCTGTTGATCACGCGCAAAGAGCAAAGAATTTGTTAGTGGAGGTGTGAACATTGCGCTGTTTACGCGCCCATCGCAGGCGATAATACTTGGCAATTCCAAACGCGATCGCTCACCTAAGCTATTGTAGCCACCGTGTATGGTATGAACAATTTCACCGAGACTCCAGATCACTTGATCTTTGACCATTAGTGTTGCAGTTTCCTGCCAAGTCAACCAAGCGATGGGCGTACCGGCCTTATTCAGACGTAGTACTTTTGCGTTCATGCAGCTTTTTGTTGCTAGTTGTTAGGTTCTCCCTACCCTTTGTATACCACATATGTTACGCAAGGTTAACCAGCAACACTCGTTCAGACTGTTAAACGTTAGAAAAACACCTGCTGCCAGCGTCTACGAACCGTACGGGCGAAGTTGGTCGCAGCCAAATCAGCAGCGATGGTGACTTTACGAAGTTTTCGCAATGGGTGGTGGGCTTCCATATGGCGGCGCTCCTCCAATAACCAGCCAAGAGACTCACATACGGTATCAAACATAATGTTCGGCGCGTACGCTGACTCCCAGGCGGCACGTGCGGCCTCGCCACGATCTTCAGATTCGTCGGATATTGATCTCAATAATGCCGGAATCGATTTGATGTCCCGTTCGTCAACTCGTACTGCAAAATCCCAGTTGATGTGCGGGGTGGGTACCCATTGATTGGAGATAATCACTGGGGCTCGACCCGCTTCAAGCGTTTCAAACAATCGATATGAAGATGTACCAATGCCACGAGGACATAACATGTATTGGGTCTGCGCCATGGTTTGCGCAAAGTTTATGCCCTGCGCCGCTTTGGTGTCGGCGGAGCAATCCCAAACATTGAATTCTGACGTATCCTGAACTCCTTCACTGGACTCACTTATTTTGGTCAACCCAATGACATCTTTGCGACAACGATGACTGGCGGACCCAACAAAAGAATACAGCCAGCGTTTTTCGACGTCCCAGGAATGAACATCCTTGATAAATTCGTTTGGCGTAGCAAGGTATGGAAAAGCAACCTGCTTGTTATTTTGAAAAAAACGTCTGGGCATTGAGCAATACAAACCAGGCAAGGCCGACCAGGGCTTATCTGATTCGTTGTACATAAAGGTTTTTTCAGGATATTGCTGAGTCAGCGGATGCTGTCGCACCTGTTTGTAGAGGTAGTCATCAAAGTGGGTGTTTTCAACGAAAAGGATTAAATCTGCCTCTTCAGCGGAATCGCAAAGCGTGTGATTGCCTGATTTATCGACGGCCGCCATCGATAAAAATGCATCAAGCATTTCATGCGTTTCATATGCAGATGTCGCCAAAATTTTCATTGAAAAAGCAGGTCTCCCTTTGGCTTATGACTGGCTGCCAGCCGTAGCTTCTTGTACTATCGTTTAACGGCCATTGTAAGCGCAACAGCAGACAGCAACTGTATCCGAGTGAAACACTTCACACATTTTATAGCAGCAGTGGCTGTTGCTTGTGAAGCGAATGGGACTATTACCGCATTAGCCGCCCGTAAACTACTTTCCGAATACGCTATTTCCCTCGTTAGAGCATAAAAAAAAACAAAAATTCAACTTAAATTCTTGCTTACACGCCAAGGAAGCCACCCGATTGACGCTCCCAAAGTTTGGCGTAAAGCCCTTGATTTTGCAGCAATTGTGTGTGATTACCGGCTTCTACAATTTTACCACCGTCCAGTACTATGAGCCTATCCAACGCTGCAATTGTGGACAGTCTGTGGGCAACAGCCAAAACGGTCTTATTTTGCATAAGATTCTTCAACTGTTCCTGAATGGCCGATTCGACCTCGGAATCCAATGCTGAGGTTGCCTCATCCAGTATCAGAATAGGCGCGTTTTTGAGAATAACCCGCGCAATAGCAATACGTTGTCGTTGCCCACCGGAGAGTTTGACGCCTCGTTCTCCCACAGTTGCGTCCAGACCTGTTCGACCCTGCAGATCAACCAGATCGGGAATAAAATGCATGGCCTCGGCGCGTTCAGCTGCCTCTATGACTTGCTCGTCAGTTGCATCGGCTTTTCCGTATCGAATGTTATCGCGCACGCTACGATGCAACAGAGAGGTATCTTGAGTGACAACAGCGATGTTACGACGCAAACTCTCTTGCGTTACACGCGCAATATCCTGACCATCAATGGTGACATTACCCAATTCGAGATCGTGAAAACGCATTAACAAATTGATCAGCGTTGACTTGCCCGCACCTGATCGCCCAACCAGGCCGATCTTTTCTCCAGCCGAAATAGTCAAGCTACAATGATCGATGATCGGCAGCACTTTTTCATCCAAGCCAAATTCATCGCTGTTTTCATTATTATTGTCATAGTTGAAAGAGACATCGTTAAAGGCCACAGTGCCTGCGTGCACAACAAGCTCTGTCGCTGCTTTATCATCAACAATATCTGTTGGCATGCAAATGGTTTCAATGCCATTTTCAACCGTACCAATGTGCTCGAACAATGACGTTATTGTGCGCAAAATCCAACCCGACATCTGATTGATTCTCAACATCAACCCATTGGCTATGGCCATCTCACCTACAGTAACACTGCCTTGCATCCACAGCCAGATTGAAAGGGATGCTGTGCTAAACAACAGCAGACTGTTCATCACCGTCATGGTAATCGTCATGTTCATGATCGCTTTCATCAGCGCTACAAAATCGCGAACATGCCGCTGGATGGCGTCGGCTGCAAAGCGCTCTTCCAACGTATTATGTGCAAACAGTTTTACTGATTGAATATTGGTATAGCTATCAACCACTCGCCCGGTAATGGCTGAGGTTGCTTCAGACAATCGAGCCGACTTATTCCTCACTGGAGGCACCATAAATCCAACTACACAGGAGTAGCCAACCAACCAAATAAGCATGGGCGTTAGCAGCACCAACTCGATATCGATCAACAAAACAGCAATACCTATGACGTATATGATCAACAGCCATAGGCCATCAACCACATTTACAACTACTTCTCTTACCGAATTGCCTGTCTGCATGACTTTCTGCGCAACACGGCCCGCAAAATCGTTTTGAAAAAACGTCATACTCTGGCGCAACACGTATCGATGGTTCTGCCATCTGGTAGCTGCGGTCAATCCTGGAGATATTGCGAAGTTCAGCAAACAACGCGTTACGATCAAACTAGCAGGCCTGATGACGAACGCAACGACTACCATGCCAACGATAGCCCAACCATGCGTTGCCATAAAATCTTCGGCTTTGGTCGTGTTCATCCAGTCGACCAGATATCCGATAAACACAAACAATGAGATTTCGCACAGGGACGCAATTCCGGACACTATTAGAGTGCCAAACACCAGTTTTCGTATTGGCCTTACGTAGTACCAGATAAAAGCCAGCGGGCGCAACGGCGGCCTGGTCACCTGCTCATTGGGCAACGGGTTAACGAGATTCTCGAAAAATGAGTAAAACGACATCGACTAGTACAGAGTTGGAACCGAGGCAAATACGTGCAACACCTCATAGAGTTCGCCCAGCATATAACGTCTATCACCATACTTGTGATGAATTAGGCCAATTTTATTTGTTAATTTATAGCTCATAATATATGCTGTGGCTCCACAAATAGTGAAACTACAGCACTAATAGAATGGACAAGTACACAGAAATGCTGGTGTTTTCGAAGGCCGCCGACATGGGCAGCTTTTCCGCAGCCGCTCGAGATCTCGACCTAACACCATCAGCAGTTAGCAAACTCATTACGCGTTTGGAAGACCGCCTTGGCGCGCGGCTGTTTCAACGCACTACGCGAAAACTCAGCCTCACTGCCGAAGGGCATGCTTTTCAGGATCGCTGTGGTGCGATTCTACAAGAAATCCAACAAGCCGAAGATGCGGTTATGGCTTTGCACGACCGTGTCACTGGCACACTGCGCATCACCACCATTTCAGCCTTTGCACGAATCCAGATGATCAAGCTTATGCCTGAATTCATGGCCAACTTTCCTGAACTGCGTGTGGAACTCGAGCTGAGTGAGCGCGAGGTCGATCTGGTTGGAGAAGGCGTGGATGTTGCCATAGTATTAAGCGACGGTCTCACCGACGAATCTTTGGTGGCACGACGTTTGGCAGTAAACAAGCGTGTCATCTGCGCATCACCAGAATATTTGGCGAAACACGGCACCCCCACAACCCCCGAAGATTTAATGAATCACAACTGCCTGACGCATTCGTCGATCATGCATTTCAACGACTGGGAATTTCAGACATCCGATGGCATTCGCGCGCAGAGAGTTAAAGGTAACTTTCACACCAACAGTGCGTCTGCCTTGCACGAAGCGGTCACTGCGGGAATTGGTATTGCCCGTTTGGCAAGTTATGTAGTGCAGCCATCGCTGGAAAAGAAATTGGTTGTGCCTTTGCTGCAGGAACACGCTGTCGATAGCTCATCAATCCAGCTTGTGTACCCACACAGACGGCATTTAAGTAACAAGGTTCGTGTGTTCACTGACTTCATGGTCAGTAAATTCACGCCTCACGCACCATGGGAAATACAATAACGTCGAAGTACCCGGGAGGCCATCTCAACGTGAGGTTAAGCGTTTTCCGACAAGGCATGTGTTGAGCAAAACTCGGAGCAGCCGGCCAGGCGGCGACCCACTTCGATTGGTATGTTCGATTGGTATGTTCGATTGGTATGTAAGTAAGGCTATGGACTTGAATGAGCGCCCCGGACTCGGCTTCGCCCTTGCATCACTATGCAAGGGCACGGGCTCGGCGCGCTATCCATTTTGAGATGGCTTTTAGAATGATTTAATGACGCGAGATGCGACGACTATAATGCATCGTCGCCTTCTTCTCCCGTTCGAATGCGAATGACCCGCTGCACATCGTCCACAAATATTTTTCCGTCTCCGATTTTACCAGTGTTGGCTGAACGAATAATGCCTTCGATGCACGCATCGAGAATATCGTCTGCCACCACCACCTCAAGTTTTACTTTCGGGATGAAATCAATAACATACTCGGCACCTCTGTAAAGCTCGGTATGGCCTTTCTGTCGTCCAAAACCCTTTACCTCAGTGACTGTAATGCCTGCCACACCAGCGGTGGCAAGCTCCTCCCTGACAGCATCAAGCTTAAAGGGTTTTATTATGGCCGTAATTCGTTTCACGTATTTGTTCCTCTAATATGCTGACCAAATAATCATGCTGACTAAATAATCACGCTGACTAATTGTCGTGCTAACTATTATTTTTGCGCCGCTGAGATGTGATGAATACTCAGATCAGCACCGTTGAATTCTTCTTCTTCGGTCAAACGAATTCCGATCGACACCTTCAGTATTGCATAGACGACAAAACCAACCAAGGTGGCGAACACAACGCCGGTGATGGTACCAATAAGCTGCGCTGTGAGACTAACCCCACCGAGACCTTTCATGGACTCTTGACCGAAAATACCACAGGCGATACCACCCCAGGCACCGCAAATGCCATGCAAAGGCCACACACCCAGCACGTCATCGATACGCCATTTGTTTTGAGCGAGAGTAAAAAACCAGACAAAAAGCAGACCCGCTATTGCACCAACAATGAGCGAGCCCATTGGGTGCATCACATCCGAACCTGCACATACTGCAACAAGACCAGCAAGAGGCCCGTTGTGCAGGAAACCAGGGTCGTTTTTGCCGGCAATGAGCGCTGCAAGTAATCCACCCACCATCGCCATCAGCGAATTTATGGCGACCAGGCCGCTGATATCGCCAACGGCTTGTGCGGACATCACGTTAAAGCCAAACCAACCAACAGTCAAAATCCACGCACCCAGGGCAAGAAAAGGAATGCTTGAAGGCGCAAACGATGCACCGATGGAACCATCAGTACGATAGCGCCCGTTGCGCGCACCGAGCATGACGACAGCGCCTAATGCAATCCACCCGCCCATGGCATGCACTACTATAGAGCCGGCAAAATCGTGAAACTCAGCACCTGCAATACCCTCAACCCATGCCTGAAATCCATAATTTCCTGCCCAAACCATGCCTTCAAAAAACGGATAAGCAAAGGCAACAATAACCAGTGATGCCAACATTTGCGGATAGAATTTTGCACGTTCCGCAATACCACCAGAAATGATTGCCGGAATGGCTGCAGCAAAAGTAAGGAGGAAGAAGAATTTGACTAACTCGTAGCCATTGTTTTCACTAAGCTCGCTCGCTGCGGAGAAGAAGTCTGAACCGTAAGCGATTTGATATCCGATAAAGAAGTACGCAATAGTTGAGGCACCAAAGTCTGCAAATATTTTAGACAAGGCGTTGACTTGATTTTTTTCCCTTACTGTTCCAACTTCTAGAAAAGCAAAGCCGGCGTGCATAAACAGAACCAGTATCGCACCCAGTAAAACAAACAGGGTATCGCTACCCGATTGCAAAGCCTCCATCAAACACCTCGTAGCTAATGTATTTTTGTCAGACAAACAAGCGTTACGCTGATCGCATTCAACTACTGATGCAAGCGCTCGCTCTTCGATGAGCGCTTATGCTATCAAAGGTGAATGTGCAATTACATAGTGTTGTTAGACAGATGCACTGTTACCGTGCTTTATTTACAAAGTCATTGGTTTTTGCCTGCAATATATGCATCATCGCAGGGCGCGCGCACCAACTCAGTGCACGTCTCTTGCGAAAATGGCCTGCCTAATATTGCCTGCCCGAGGCTGCCTAGTCAGGCTCGAGATCTTGCTCTATGGTTTGCGATACGAACGTTCGCGACACACCAAGACCATCTGAAATTTCATTGAGCACATTATTCTCGACGGCTGCAACATTATTATCGGCCATGGCGATAACACACAGATCACGAATTACCTGCATACATTGCGTGTCGGTGCAATTGTCTTTTGCACGCTGAATACGTTGAGGGAGTTGTTCTTTTATACGATCAGGGTTCAGCCGGTCGCTGAATTCACCTTTATCAAAATACTTTTCAAAAGCAGCTATCTCGCTGTCTGAGATACCATCCACCGAGTTTGCAACAACAATAGATCCTGCAAACAATAATTGTCGCATAGCAACTGCCGCATCCGTTTTGGCATCAAGATAACTTGGCTCCATCATGCTCATGATGCGTTGCACCCCAACATCAAGCTCATCGAGAGAGCTACCGTCTTTATCCATCAGGTTGGATGCAAAAAATAATCTCAGTGCTTTTACACGCAGCGGGCTAAACGGATGTGTAGAGAACCAATCACCTTCAGGTGCACCCTGTCCCGGCTCATTATCGGCCGACTCCATGTCATCAACTTGCTGAAGAAATTCTTCCAAATCAAACTTGACTGTATCGCCAGTCAGGCCCGATGCCAGCTTAAACAATGCGCTGGCAACACTGTGAAAGTCCTGAGCACAATACGCGCCGGCACGATCGGCAGAAATTTCTGCATTACGCGACCAGGCAAATAGCCGCAATGCTAATTTAGGATCGGGCCTGGTGCGGCCTTTAACAATATGCCCAATGGGAATGGCGTGATGGTTGTAAACATGATGTCCAAATTCATGTCCCATTACGAATTGCAGCTCCTTGGGTGTGAAATTCTCCAACAAAGCAGAAGAGAACATCACAAAAAGTCGCCCCTCTTCGGGTTTGAAACACATTGCGTTGAATTGTGGGCTTGCAAATACATAGAGCTCCAGTGGTATATCCATCGACAAGCGCTCCACACACTCGTCTGACAATTTATAGATATCTGGAGCCATTTTTCGGCTCAGCCGAACTGAAGTGGAGAGCAAACGTCGTCGTAAACCGGTGGGGCCCTCTGCTTCATGTTCCGCTAAAGCATCGTTGACTTGCACGACAACTCTTTCTTTCAACAAATTATCAGATTGTTCTTTGTCGTTTCGATAGCGAAGATCGTCTGCATGCACGTTAAATACCTCTTGAGTTAATTGCCCTACTTGAGCAGCAAAGCACTTTCCAATGAATGTAGTAAGGATACGACCTGATTCACCAACGAGTCGATACGTAACAAGGCTGCCTTCTGTTTATCTGCACCTTGTTGTCCGTATTCTCGTTGCAAAATCTCATTACTGATATTATGCAATTCGCGTAGGGGTCGCTCTACAGAATCGTACGGCACCATGCCTCTTAGCTGCTGCCCAGTACCAAAATACCAACTTCCAAGCCGCGATTGCTCCACTGAATCACCTATATCGGGATTAACGACCGAGGGTAAACAGGCCTGAGCCCCAACACGATCGCAATACACAACATCGAACATACATTTTCGATGATAGAGCACATCGTGCACAGTCTGATGAACACTACCGATTTGAGAGCCGCCAAATTGGTGATCGACAGCAGCAAACGATATAAAATCTTTTAGTGCAAGCGGATGACTGATAAAAAAACCTTGTGCCTCTTCACATCCATTTGCCATAAGAAAGTGATAAGTTGCACTCGATTCAATGCCTTCGGCTACCGACGTCATTTGCAGTTCACGCGCCATTGCAATAGACGACTTAACCACGCTCAAATTCTGTTGCGATGTTCCCATTCGCCGCACGACACCTTGATCAAGTTTCAAGGCAGAGAATGGCAACTGGCTTAAGCGATCAATCGACGAATAGCCTGTTCCAAAGTCATCCATAAGTACATCAATACCCAATTCGGTTAACAAAATGATATCTTCCCGAATTTGATCAAAGTTACCCATTACGGCACTTTCGGTTATCTCGATCTGCAAATCAGTTGGCCGAATAATCTTTTTGGACAAATACCCTTTGATATGCCGACTGATGGTTTGAGACTGTAGATCATTAGGAGCAACGTTCATTGACAGAGCAAGCTCAAGCCCGTTTTTGTGGAGCTCTACAGAGGCACTAACAACCTGATCGAGCAGGCGCACGGTAATGTCGTGCAATAAACCGGTACTCTCCGCCAGTGGTATAAAAACGCTGGGAGGAATAATGTCGCCTTCGCCCACGTTCCAGCGCACCAGTGCCTCGGCACCGATAACACTGCCACTGAGCAAGCTGACTTTGGGTTGATAGTAGAGAATTAACTCATCTTTCTCTAAAGCACGCTCCAGCGCTTGTTGAGTTAATCCAGAGTAGGTAGACACCTTTACTGATTGGTCGCTTCTAAAAAGCGTGAATGCAACGCATCTTTTGAGCTTTGACTCGACGGACCAGCTGCGTGCCAGGCAGCAACAAGCTTGGACAGCTCAGCTTTTTTGTCAACAACTGCTGACGATGTCATGCCTTCGCTCAAGTGCTCAAGTTGGTACTGCATGCGCAATGCTTTATCTTCGGCAGGTGTGTCTTTGTCGGCCAGAATTTCCATTTGAATTAATAGCTGGCGCCGTACTGCCTCGTTTGCATCGTAGTCGTATTGGGAGCCAGCATCGAGGTGTTTCAATGCAACATCACGACGTGATGCCAGTTTAGCCAGCGTTTCTTTGGCCACGCTTGCCGAGGCGTTCTCCCAGGCATGCGCAACATCATCGCGTAGCGTTTCGCTCATGCTATCGGGTATCTCTACAGCGCTCTCCAGTTGCTCACAAAGCCCAACCAGCCTGCCAATTTCACTTACTTCGGCTTGTGCGCGTTTTTTCGAAACGTTCTCTTGAACCTTTGAACAAGCATCAAGTGCGCCGCGAAAATCCCGCAACAGGAATTTTTTATCCTTATCTGGAAATTCTTCGAGTGCTTGAAATTCAGCTTGTAAAGCCTGTACCTGCTGTACATTCGCATCAGTTGAGCCTGTATCCGTTGAGCTGTCGGATGACTTGGCAATTTTTCGAAGCGTTTTGATTATTTCTCGTGCACGGAATACATGGCTCATGCTCGCCTGATACTTTTCGCGCTGAGCTTCGTGTTGATGCTTGTATATGACTTTACAGTGGCCGTTAAATTCTTCCCAAAGCGCTTGATCATCTTTTCGTGGAACAATGCCCACTTGTTTCCAGGCACTTTGTAAACGCTTTGCTTGATTAACTGAGTGCTGATTAATCTCAGCCTCCGCCAATTTTTGAATTTTTTCGATTAGTTCGCGCTTTTCCTGAACATTGGCATCATATTGCTCGCTTAGTTTTTCATTAAACGGTTTCAATACGTCTGAGAATCGCTGTTCCAATGCTCGGTCAGGTTTCCTGTCAGGAATACGGTTTCGGCTCCAATCGCGCTTAGCGTTGTTAACCAGTCGCTGAATCGCTTTCCAGTCAGCCGATTCCCAATCGGTACTTTGGTATTGCTTCTCAAGCTCGTTACACAATTCAACCTTAATTGCATGTTTAGCTTCGCGTAATTCCTGTTTCTGCGCGAAGTGGGCCTTACACGGCTCATATGCCGTATCGCCTGCGGTTTTAAATCGAGCCCAAAGGTCATTTGAAGCACGACTTGCACCCAGGCTTTTCCATTGCGCCTGTAGGGATTTGATCTCCTTCGCCAGAGCTTCTGGTTTAAGCTCTTTAGCCGGCAAGGCTTCCATGACATCGCACAAGGCTTCTAATTTGGGTCGAGCTGCAAAATCCTGCCAGTCCGCCATTTCAGCCAACTGTTTTTCAGTTCGTGCCATTTTATCTGTGAATTGGGCACGTTCAGCTGGCTCCATTGCGTCCACTTTCTTTTGCAAGCGACGGAACATGCTACTAGCCGGGCCCCATTTGCCATCGCTGATAGTAGCGCTTAATGCGCCAAATTGACGATGCGTTGCTTTTGCCCTGTCAACCGATTCTTGCTTGGCTTTTTCCAGTCGGTTCTCAAGTGCACTTGCGTGCTCTTTGAGTTCATCCATGTAAACACAATTGACGAACTGGACACCGGGCAGTACTGACTCGGTGTTTAGCAATGACTTCACGCGCTTAATCCGTTCAGTAATTGCCCCTGGACGACCTTTAGCAAGATCGAATGGCGGATCGAACAATACGCCAATTGATTGAGCGTGCGCCAGCAACTTTTCACTGTCAGAGCCAGCTTCAATTGGCTCTGGTCCGTTGATTTTATCGGCTTCGATCTTGTGCAGTTCGATGAGCTTTTTGGGCTTCAATTTTTCCAACAAGGCATCGCGCAATGGATCGGGCCGAGCAGCCGGAACGTCGGTTTGTGTTGCATTGTTCGCAGATGTTGCGGTGGTCGCTGCGGTCGCTTTATTGTCGCTACCTGCTGCATCATTAGCATCATGTTGCTGATGTTCAACTGCACAGTTTTTCTCAGACTTATCTTGTGATAGCCCACTGGCGCCTTCATTCTTCGTAGCAAGCCCCGCAGTACCTGCGCTTGAGGCCACAGCTTCACTACTCGGCGTGCCGTCAGTTTGAGTTTGCGTTGAGCCCTGGTTTTTGGCGGAGTCAGATTCAGCTGCCTTTTCAGCAGCAGCTTTTACATCGTGCTCATCAATGGTTTTCTGAGCAGCTGCGGCAGCAACTGAAAACGCCTGTTGCGAATCAGCTCGTGCGGCAGCATCCAACGCTGCCCATTTGGCATTCAATGAAGCGTATCGACCAGTGTATTGCGGAGACCAGACACTATCGGCAAGGGTACTCATCGAATTCAGTGTGGACGCAACCGCTTCTTTCTCGGCATTCTGTTGTTCTATTACTGCCTCTATTTCATCAATTCGAGACTGAAGCAGTTTTGCAACCGCTTTATCTTTTGATCTGCATGCAACCAGAGCTAATCTGATATTTTCTTCTGTACTCAGTTTTTCCGCACAGGCCAGGCGCACGTCATGAAACCTGGTTTGCTCTAACACAGCAACCATTGCTGATTCGTTGTCGAGTTTGGATAGCGACGACCGCCGAATGGCTTTGTTGGCACTGTTGATGGCAATCAGTGGAGCGTATATCGGGTTCTGACTTTCCATTAACGATTTAGCTTCCGACTCACTGACGTGGTCGTCGGATAACAAGCTGATAATCCGTGTTTCAACGGCACCTGCCATACTAGTGTTCGCGAACTGCGATTCGAGTACGCGTTGTAGCACCGTCACCGTTGCAAGTTTATCAATGGCTGCTAATCGCACAGATTCATCATCATCTCTGGATGCCATTGCCTCGATGATGGTTTGATTCTCTGATGTATTGCAGTCCATCGAGCCTAAACTGTTTAGCCGGACTTGAGGATCTTTGTGGGTGTGGCGATCGGACTTGAGAAAATTTTTCACGCTGTAAGTACTGACAAGCTCAGGGACTGTATTACCCCACAGTATAACAATTGCATTGAATTGATTTCGCTAAACTCGCCTGCAGTGGGCTGAAAATGGTCTGTAAAACACCGAAATAAGCAGTGAAAACACAAAAAAGAGTGTGACAGAACCGCCACCCGAGCGAACAGAACCATTCTGCGCAACGGGCATAAGGTCTGCAATCGATTCGCTATCACTTTGATCTGAATCGGGATTTTCGCCAGTATCGACCTCCTGAACCGGTGTATTTGGGTCTGGCGTTGTTGTGGTCTCTGTTGGAGGTGCGGGTATAACCGTACCGACACTGTCTCGATAGACCAACGAATAGTCAGCGCGTGCCGGTCCATTCACACTGACGTACAGTTGCGTCCCAGGAGCGACATTTAACTCGCATACGGCAACGGTCGAATTTTGCACTTCAGCAGTGCACAATGCATCGATTTGTTGTGGTTGAAAAGCGGCACCACTTGCAGACACATACACTTTAGTGGCATCCGGGGCAGTTAGTTCGACTTTAAATTTACCGCTCGACGGCTGAGTTAGATAGTTATCCCAACTGTTCTGTTCAAGTGTTGTTTTGATAACCTGGTCAGCATCAACCAATGGTTGACCCAGTTTCAGCATTTTTCCTACTGACGGAACACCGGCACTATCAACAACAAACAACAGATAATGCCCGGGAGGGGCTGTATGTCTGGAATCGGGCATGGTCAGATTAACTTTTCCCGATGTTTGTTCATAAACCAGCGGCACCAGGCGTTGATCCTGGTTTTCAGAGTGGGTTACCGAACCAATTTTTATCAGATGAGCTTTGCTAAGTTCGCTTGTTTGGTCGAGTGTGACTGAAATCGACTCTCCGTAGTCAGCCACACTGGGTACCAGCGATATTTGAGGTCGCGAAGCCAAAGTGCCATCGCTATTAAACAAATACGCCGGCGTAAAAATTTCTGCATTACGTTCCTCGTATCCGAGTTCGTAACAATCACCACAGATTCCACCACCAGCAGACAACACCTGTCCGTCAGGCAGTAACAGGGCAATGGAATGGTATTGTCGCGTGGTTGGCATGGTATTTTGCGCCGTCCAGATTTCCGTGTCCGGATTCCAAAGCTCGGGCACAAAAACGGGAGCTGTTGGACTGTAGTAGCGAGCACCATCATCATTACCGCCAGTTGCCAGAACTGACCCATCAGCTAGAATCGTCAAGTTATGCTGTCGACGACCATTGTTTAGCGGGTTGGTGTCGACTGTTTGTCGAGTCGCGGTATCTATTATTACTGCAGATTCAAGCCCTTGAGCGCCACCGGCAACTAAAATTTTGCCCGGCATGTACATCGCATAACTACCGTAGTCACGATCTTCAATCGAGTCTCTCATTGTTTGTGGTGTAAAACTGCCTGAACCATTGGTATCGATATCTACCATGATGTTGTGCGGACCAAAAGAGAGCACCGAGCCTTCGGGGGTTTGTTGCAACCATTGATAATCACCACTCAAAGGCTGCGTAAAGGTCCCCGACAATGGTCGCCAGGTTTGATCGAACTGAAATACCTCACCTAACGGCGATGGTTCGTAGGTGCCACCCAGGGTTAACATTTCACCGTTAGACAATGCCGCAACCGATGAATACCATCGAGGCGCACGCATGTTCTCAGTGCGGTGCCATGTATTGCTTACCGGATTATAGATATTGCTGTTGGCAAGCGGACCATTTGCACCAGCTCTACCTCCATCACCACCGGCGAACAGTATTCGTCCGTCCCACAAGTGCGCTGAACCTGCACAGAACAAGTCTGTGTCGGTATCGTTGTTGGTTGGTACATGAGAGTTAGCAATCGGATCCCAAAGGGTCACTCGTGTTGTGTAGTTATCGGTGGTATGTGGGTCGTCATCCGAGTCATCAGGTGTCGCGTCCCATGCAAGCACTTTTCCGTTGGGCAGCAATGCTGCATGTACGGCAACCAGTGGCCAATCGTAAACATCAGACCAACGACCACCTATTGAAGGGTTAATGGCAGGCTCAGGCGTTACTCGCACAATTTCTGCCAGCTGAGCGTCATTTGTTACCGGCGATTGCACCAAGTCGTCCAGTTCAACGCTATCGTGCGCATTTCCGTGTGCTGCCACACCAGCAGAGATCGACACCAAAGCAGGTACAAGCATTGCCGAAAAGCCATGTCGGCATCGTGAATAAATGGAGGTCATAAAATTGTGTCGTGCTGCATTAGTTTGAGCTGCCGGGCATTATTACTCAGCATAGCTGTCGGGGCCAAATTGAGAACTGTGCCTGGCTACGAGCAAACCGGTCACGACCTCACCGACGAGGATTTTAACCTGAGTTGGGATAGCATTGCCTGATGCACATCTAAAACTGGCCGCTTTGACACAGGGTTTTGCGTATCTGCCCACAAAGCCGCACAGCTCATTTTGACCGGTCACATTATGCCCTGTTCACACCGTTAGCGATGCTGAAATTGGTCGATAAGGATTGATAAGCGTAGCGACCAATTGCTTTGATATGACAAATTCGGCACAGCCAATCCCGGTGGCACCCTTTGGTGAAATTTCACACGTACTGGAACAGCTCGAAACCATATTATTTGGCAAGCGCGAACAGCTGGAATTGTCAGTTGCGTGTATGTTGGCTAAAGGACACCTGTTAATCGAGGATGTTCCGGGAACGGGCAAAACCACCTTAGCACAGGCACTGGGTGTGAGCATGGGGTTGGGGTGCAAACGCGTCCAATTTACCAGCGATTTATTACCAGCAGATATCATCGGAGTCTCAATATTTAATACGCAGACTCAACAGTTTGATTTTCGTGAAGGTCCTGTCTTCACTTCCGTGTTACTGGCCGATGAAATCAACCGCGCACCACCAAAGGCGCAAAGCGCGTTACTTGAAGCTATGGAAGAACGACAAATTTCTGTTGACGGTACAACGTACGCACTGCCAAAAGAGTTTTTTGTTATTGCAACACAGAATCCTGCGGAACAATTGGGCGCATACCCGCTTCCAGAATCGCAACTAGACCGGTTTCTGGTTGGTCTCACTCTGGGCTACCCAGACCCTGATATTGAACGCGCACTGATGAAAGCGGGAGACATGCGCTCTATGATCAGTGAACTCACGCCAGTTGCATCGACAAGACTACTGGAGCAATGGAGTGATGAATCGCAGGATACCCATATATCAGAACCCATTTACGACTATATACACGCGTTGCTACTGCAATCCAGAGAAGGTGGCGCAGGGCTCAGCTCACGCGCAGGCTTGAGCCTTGTTCGCTTGTGCAAAGCGCTTGCCTATCTCGATAAGCGAGATCATGTTCTGCCTGATGATGTACAAAAGGCGTTTCCTGCATTAGCCGGCCACAGGCTCACGGGCCGTGTCAGTACAGGCAATTTGGCTGCGATCGACTTATTGAACAGCGTTCCGTCTCCTTGAATTGCCTTACACTAAATTCCCGATTTAATTCCGCATAATGGCCACCGCTACCGCGCCTCCAATTGCCACGTCATTCAAGCAGCGTTTGATTCGCTCGCGCCCTGAAGATGTGTTACCGCTGGATATCGAGCATCAGCGAGTTTATATTCTTCCAACAAAACGCGGATTAGCGTATTTGTTTTCGCTGTTAATCATGTTGATCGCATCAATAAACTATGCACTTAGTTTGGGTTATGCATTGTGCTTTCTGCTAACTGGCCTTTTTGCTGCATCGCTATTACATACCTACAGAAATGTTGCCGGCATTACTTGCGAAAAAATGTCCTGCGAACATGTGTTTGTTGGCGAGCGCGCTCGCTTTGCTATAGCGATAAAGAACAAAACAAAGCTTGCACGTGTCGGTGTCACCTTAAAATGCGCTGATGCTTCTGACGTCATTGATATAAAACCAGGAGAAGTAAGCCAGGCTGTACTGGTCAAAACCGCAACATCGCGCGGCTTTCTAAAATTAGGACGTATTACCATTACCAGCAGCTACCCGCTGGGACTCTGGCGAACCTGGTGTTATCTGCACAGCGATGTTCAAAGCTTGGTTTACCCAGCACCAGAAAAGAACCCACCACCGTTGCCATCGAAAAACACTGATTCTCAAGGCGAAACTGCGCGCAAAGCCTCTCACGGTGATATTTCAGGTTTGCGCGAATATAATCCTGGTGACCCTATATCAGCCATAGCATGGAAGGCTGCAGCACGCGGGCAAGGCTTGTTCGTAAAAACATTCGACGATGAAAGCTCTGGTGGCCAGAATGAACTCAATCTGGCATCCACGGGCCTGCAGGAAACCGAACGTCAGCTTTCTAGACTGTGTGCTTGGGTACTTAGTGCTGAACAGATACAAGCAGACTATTCATTCGATGTTAAAGATACTCACTTACCTCCCGGGCGCGGAAAAAAACATAAACAAAGTGCCCTGAATGCTCTTGCACTGTATGGCTTGGCACCATGAAGCACCTTTGGCAACGCCGTAAAAAAGGTAACACAAAAGTCCATCTGGATGAGCGAAGTCTGTATGCGCTGGCTGCGTTGCTGTTTTTATCACAGCTACCACATTTACTGCATTTACCACTGACGATAAGCGCCGTTGGCATTAGTATTGTTGCAATCAAGTTGTTGGCGCATCACCGACCGTCAGTCATCACTAACACACTACTCTCACCCATTAGCATGACGGTTATTGCGATTGGCGGGGCCATGCTGGTGCGTTTCTACTACGGTTACTTTATGGGTAGAGACCCTTGCGTGGCATTCCTGTTTATTCTTGTATCAGCCAAATTCGCAGAAATACGTAAGCCTTCAGATTCAACCCTTCTGTTATGTCTTGCAAGCTTTTTGCTGCTAACACAATACTTTTATTCGCAATCCATACTCTCAGCATTAATCACCCTGCCAGCGGTTTTGGCATTAGGCAATGCATTGGCTGTTATCCGTGACTCGGCCAATGCGTCGAGCACCAGAAGTAATATACGCATGGTAGGAAAGTTACTCCTACAAGGCGCACCATTAGCGATATTGCTTTTTTTCGTTTTCCCCAGACTGCCTGGCCCGATGTGGTCGTTACCGGAAGATGCTACCGCTAAAACCGGATTATCCGACTCTATGTCGCCAGGCTCAATTGGCTCGCTATCGCGATCAGATGAAGTGGCGTTTCGAGTTGAATTCGATGGTCAACCACCACCGGCTAACCAACTCTATTGGCGCGGTCCAGTGATGAATATTTTCGATGGGCGCCGATGGACTATCAGCGACAATGCTGCATTAATGAACGTGCGAAACAATGCCGGTCGCTACGATATAAACTATACGGTGATGATGCAATCGACACATCAGCGTTGGTTATTTGCACTCGATCACCCAACTTCATTACCCGTTTCTGACTCTGCAGACAGCAGTAATAGCAGAACGCTTGCCTATTTGACGCACGACCTGCAATTAAAAACCAATAAGCCGATTACGCAAGTTATGCGATACAAGCAAACTTCTTCATTGTCGAATTCATTTAAATCGCCCGTACGTCCAAACCCAATCCTTACACAGCTCTCTGGCAATAACCCCAAAACCATAGCGTTTGCCGATCAGATGCGTGCCAAATCGGGCAGCGACAAGCACTACGCCGATAGCCTGCTTAGATTCTTCAATGAGGAGAATTTCCACTACACGCTACAACCGAGCTTACTCGGCGATAATCCGGTAGATGAATTTCTATTCTCGACACGCAATGGCTTTTGTGAACACTATGCCTCTGCTTTTGTGGTTTTGTTAAGAGCCGCCGCCATTCCCGCCAGGGTGGTCACCGGGTATCTGGGTGGGGAAATGAACGCAGACTATATGATTGTGCGTCAATCTGATGCTCACGCCTGGGCAGAAGCTTATCTTGATGGCCAGTGGGTTCGCTATGACCCTACCGGCGCGGTGGCACCTGCACGAGTAAACAACAGCATGGCAGCAGCACTGGGTAATGGCGAACCTGTACCGATGATGGCAAAGTTGGGCAATGCCTGGTTAAAACGGTTCAAGTTGAGCATCGACGAACTAAACCACGACTGGCAACGCATGGTGGTTAACTTTAACAATGATTCTCAGTATCGGTTATTGGAAAAGCTTGGTTTGCCGCGCTTAAAGCTTTGGCAGATTATGGTCGTGGTTTTGATCATCACTGCAATTTGGTGCCTTGCAATACTTGGCTTGCCATTGCGATCGCACGCGGCAAAGCGTTTCGATGACATATTGTGGTATCGATATATAAAAACACTTGCACGACTTGGTGTACAACGCTTACCCGATGAAACGCCCAACCAACTTATTGATCGTGCAATGGCACTTATGCCCAACACATCCCTGATACGCTCAGTTGGCGAAAACCTGGTTCAACTAAGATTTCAACAAATTGATAACGCAGCCAAAGCGAAGTTAACTTATCAAATAAAGAAAGATTTGAACAAGCTATACATTCACAGCTTAACGCATCGCCAAACAGCGCTTGCTCACAGGCCGACCGCTTAATCAGGGCAATATCGGCTCTTCGGCCATTGTCAGGTGCAGCGAGGAGCCGTTATACGGGTTTGCCAACGCAACCTCGATATCCAGCTCCACACCAATACCAGCCTGTGTTGACGGAATCACGTATCCATCTTCCCACTGCATGGGCGATTTTAGAATATCTGAATGAAATCCACCCCAGCACTCAATGCTTTCCAGTATTAAAAAGTTTGGTGTACACGTTGCTAATTGCGCATTGGCTGCACCTTCAATAGGCCCACAATACAAGTGCGGTGCAATCAAGGCATGGTAAGTCTCAGCCATGCTGGCAATTTTTTTACCCTCAAGTAATCCCCCCACCCGACCAAGCGCCATTTGTAATATTGATGCAGCTTCGGCCTCCAGCACGCGGGCAAACTCATACTTTGTGGTCAACCTTTCGCCGGTGGCAATGGGTATGGATGTTTGTCTTGCCACCCGGGCCATCTCTTTGGGATTGTCTGGTGGCATTGGCTCCTCGAACCAAAGTGGATCGCTGCTTTCAAGTTTTTTGGCCAATCGTATGGCACCTGATGCAGTGAATTGCCCGTGCGTCCCGAATAAAAGATCGGCTTTTGTTCCAACCGCTTTTCGCAGTGTTTTAACAAACCGTTCCGACCTTTCCAATTCAGTTAGCGATGGTTGCCGGCCATCGTAGACCGAATACGGGCCAGCCGGGTCGAACTTTAAGGCAGTAAAGCCCATATCGATATATTCAAGTGCACGCTGTGCTGCCAGATCCGGGTCGCTATAGACACTATCGTCCTCGCCGTTTCGAGGGTAAATGTAGGTATAGCTGCGTAAGCGATCATGCACTTTGCCACCCAATAGTTCGTATACAGGCTTGTTAACTGCTTTGCCGACAATATCCCAGCATGCCATCTCTAATCCACTGAGCACACTCATTAATGACACATCGGGTCGCAACGTGTATCCACGTCCATACACACGGCGCCATAGTTTTTCGATATGAAACGGGTCCGCATCAAGAAAATGCAGCTCGAACACATCCCTGATCATAGCCTCTACTATCTTGGGACTGAATGTAGCTGTATACACCTCGCCAAAGCCTTCAATGCCATTGTCGGTGGTCACGCGAACAAAAATAAAATATTGCCCACCGAAATGCGGGGGTGGATTGCCGACAACGTACGTATCTAGTGTTTGAATTTTCATAACAATCGTGTTTTTTGAACCTGTGTTTCGCTGCGGTATGCTAGCTCTACTCTAAAGTGGCGCCGCGTTTTTTTGAATGGATTCTGGTTTTTGATCGATGCTATTGGTAGTTTGCTCAAGGCAACACCAGCGTTTTAGAACGATCATTGAGTCCAATAATGTCAATGCTGAGTGCAGGCCTTGCCTCGCCCGTCCACTGCTCGTGCACATTCACCTGCACAGCCGACTCATCCCACTCGACATCGACTCGCAGCAATGAAGCTTGCTGTTTCTGATGACGCCAGGAGATGCCATCATCACAAAATATTTCTGCACAACTTTTGCCACTGGACTGGCCGACAAATACACTAATGGCAATTTCAGACGCATCGTGTGGCGAGTCGACAGGCCATTTTTTTGCTATTGGTATTATCGCTCCTGTGCGAATAAAAACCGGTAATTGGCCCAACGGTGCCTCGATGGTGACTGTCTGTTCGCCTGCAAAGTGTTTTTCAAATCCATTGTTGGCGTTATAGGCATACCACCCACCACAAACCTTCGGCAAATACAGTTTACGCAGCAAAGCGCCTGACTCGATAACCGGCGCAACCAGCACAGCATCGCCAACCATAAATTGGGTGTGCTCGTTGACGCAAGCATCATCATCAAAATACAACATCATTGGTGCAATACAGGACGAGCCAGTAGTGTGGGATAACCAACTTAAATGATAAAGCCACGGCAAATATCGATAGCGCAAGTTGAGGACATCAATGATTTGTTGTTCAACAGAGCGGTGCATCCATGGCAAGGTTGCGGGATCTGCTTCCAAAGGCTTCCAGGAGTTCATCACCGCACGAGGGTGCAGGCACATCATCTCCACCCATCGGCACAGCAATTCAGCACCCGGCTTAGGCCCGTCAAAACCGCCTATATCATGCCCCACGAACGGCATTCCGGACAGACTCATGGACAATCCGTTTGCCATATTCCACTTTAAGGTATGCCAGGACGTTCGGTTGTCTCCACTCCATGTTTGAGCATAACGTGCAATACCTGCCGGCCCGGCCCTGGATATTGTGTAGGGTCTTTTATCTGGTTGATAGGCAAGCGTTGCCTCATAGCTTGCGCGAAGCATCAGCAATGCATGTATCGGTCGTAAGTCCATCGCTTTACGCGGTGTTCCAAAACCATGAACCATCGCCGATTCGTCCCAGATTTCACACTCATTGTTGTCGTTCCAGGTTGAACTGAACCCCGCTTCAAGGACGTGTTTGGTTACACCTGTTTTCCACCAGCTAATGGTTTCGGGATTTGTAAAATCCAGACTCGCACCAGGACCACCCCAAAACATTTCGATCGCAGGCTTTGCACGCGCATCTTTAATAAAACCACCAAAACCCGCCACTTCTGCAAACAATGGGTGCTCTTGCAGCAACACCGGTTTGATATTTGCGCAACTGTGCAGCCCCGCCTTTTCGATGGTGTTAAAAAACGCACCGATATCCGGAAATTTTCGGGTGTTCCATGTAAACACGTATCTACGCCCATCCGCGCCGGTGGTGTAACCGGAGCCTGAATGCAAGGCGCTTATTGGGACGCACCGCTTGCGGCATTCATTAACAAAATCGAGCATGACAGACTGGGCGTTGTCGGCATCTGCCAGATGCATTGAAGTATGTGCAAACCCCATAGCCCATCGAGGCTGAAAGTGAGGCAGGCCGACAATTTGCTGGAATCTTCGTGTTACATCGGCGAGCTTAGGCCCATCGACAATATAATATACAAGAGCTTTTTCAAAGACTTCCACACTGCGATAATGATCGTGGTAGTTAGAATGCTCTGCGCCAAGATCAACATTCAGCTCCGCAAAAGTGTCGTAAAACAGGCCGCAAAACCCACGCTCTTTGTTACCGACGATTATCCACGGTACATGCTTGTATAAAGGGTCTGAATTTTCCGCGTTGTAGCCAAGTGCATCGGTTTGAAGTACTCGAAAACGCTTTCCGGTTCGGTCCAGGCTACCCGTCTTATCCCCCATTCCCAAATGCTGCATGTTCAGTTCACGCGTTTGCGCATGCTGGACCAATCCACGCCCGTCTAATACCCGATAGGCTGCCATGGGCCGGTCATGCATTAACGGCATAGGCGCGCCGGAACCAACGCGATCGACGGCAATAGCCAGCGATTCGGATTGCACGTTGATGCAAAACAGCTCGCTATTCAGCTGTCGTTGGTCGCTGGACAAATTAACCGCGGGGCACCCATAACCGTCGGTACTGAGGCGGTCGCGACCTTGCCACGGCGGAGTTGAACCCGGTGGTCCTATCATCCAGGTGTTGGTGAGGTTGCTGGTATCTACTGGCGTGATTGCCACTCGGCACAGCCAGGACTCCAGCACATCAATCTGCAATCGATAGCCGTGACTCAATGCGGCGGTCGCGCCGGTAGCCGTTTGGCTCAACGGCGAAACAAGTTGAAGAACACTCATATAGCGCTTATCTCTGCCGTGCGACGCTGCAAAACGAATTAGCCGTGAATGCGAATAGTGCCTCAAATCATCGTTATACTGCAATGGATTCAATCGGCAGTCACTTGGACATGTTCTATACACACACAAAACTCGACCGAGCAGATCATCTTCGCAAAGATGAAGCTGAACAAAGCCGATTATATGAAGCCGAAAACGCACTTTTGTTGCCAGTATGGCGCGGCAAACTTCTGGTCGGCGAGGATGACAATTCGGCGCCGTGCATGCTCAGCATAGCCACCAACGACTGTCCGGTAACCACCAATACAAATATTTTTTTGGGGCTGGACGATAAGCGACCGATATTTGCGCAAAGCATATCCAGCACCGCCGAGCAAGATTTAAGCGCATGGCTGTCGCTTGCGCAAACCGCCTATTCGCAATACAACAATATCCGATTCGATGATTTACGCGTTATCGGCCCATCTTTGTTCAGCAAGAACGAAGGTGCGCTGATGGCCTACGCACGCGGATTGAGTCATTGGCACGACAACGCCCAATACTGCGTCCGCTGCGGTTACGCCTTGCACAGTATTAACGCCGGCCACATTAAGTGTTGCGGCAATAGCGACTGCAATTACCAGACATTCCCCCGAACCGACCCCGCAGTTATCATGCTGGTTACCCGGCCTGCCTCAGGCAATTCGCCTGCGTTGTGCCTGCTTGGTCGAAACAAGCAATGGCCACCAGGCGTGTTCTCCACCCTGGCAGGCTTTGTGGAAACAGGCGAAAGCCTTGAACAGGCGGTGCAGAGAGAAGTATTGGAAGAAGCCAATATCCGCACCGAAAACGTTCGCTACATTGCCTCACAGCCATGGCCATTTCCACGCTCTATCATGCTCGGATTTGAAGCCACGGCCACCAGCTCAGACATAACCTGCGACCCGGATGAACTGGAGGACGCACGCTGGTTCAGCGTTGAACAACTGCGAACTTTCGGTACCTGGGGCGATCAAAATTACGAATTACAACTGCCTCGACAAGACTCAATAGCCCGTTTTTTAATAGATCGGTGGATGACAGAACAAACACCATAACCTGCATAAACTGCGCAATAGCTCACAATCCTGTGGCCCGGGTAGATACCCATAGCCAGAACACTGATTGATCTGGTTACATATGCTTTACTACAGGCTATCCATTGGGCTAGCCACGCCCCGACGCACCAAAGAGTTACAATGCACCTATGCAATCTATTTGTCTAATAACCGCGCTGCCGGCAGAGGCGCGCCCACTGATCTCCCATTTCGGACTGCAGGCTCGTGGGCACCGGCATTTACGCTTGTACCGTGGAGATATCGGGTATTTGTTGCAATGTGGCGCCGGAAAACTCAATGCCGCAGCCAGCACCGCTGCCATGATGCAAGTCTTGCCTGATGTTAACGCAGTCATTAATGTTGGCATCGCTGGTTGTCAGCAACCCATTGGACAAACGTTAGTGGCCCATGGTGTTCAGGACCAGGCTAGCTCACAACAGTGGTTTCCGCACTTGCCGCCAGTAAATCGACTACCAGATACCCGGTCAGTACAGCTGCTTACCGTCGATAAGCCGGCCGAAGACTATTCCGCAGACGTCGCATTCGACATGGAGGCGGCCGGGATTTTCAATGCTGCAAGCAAAGTGATCAATCTGGCGTTTATACATAGTATCAAGACGGTTTCTGACAACGGAGACTCAGGCTTCAAGGTGGTCACAGCCAAAGCCACCACAAGCCACGTCGAGAGCGCCATTCCGACGGTCGAAAAAATGATTCAGGCATTGCCTTTTGACCTGCTGCCAGATAATTCAGCGGTGAATACATTAACTCGGACACTAATAAGACACATTCACTACACTGCAACTGAACAAAATACGCTCAAACAGCTGCTTCACAGATACAATGCGCTCTATGGAGAACTGCCAAGCAACCAAATACTGCAATCTCAAGGTAGTGCAAAAGCTATTCGCCGAATGCTGTCATCGGAGATAAGCAATGCCCGCTTCAGTTATTAGTCGCTTGCTGTAGTCTGAATATAAGCCAACGCCATGGACACTATTTACATAGAAAGGGATATTTTAAAATTGCCTCGCACCAAGGCAATCCTGGATCGGTACCCGATGGCGCGGCAAATAATGATTAATCGCTATTCAGACGTGTTCAATGCACCAGGGCAAAATTTCAGAGTTCAAAAAAGTAATCCAGCCCTTATTCTTGCCAACAAGCACGGCAATCGAGTGATAGCAACCCCGCCTGGTTACCACATAGGTGGTAAGAACAATTACTATTTCTCGCACATGCTTAACTGCATTTACGATTGTCGATACTGCTACCTGCAAGGCATGTATCGTTCTGCCAACTACGTTCTGTTTGTTAACTACGACGACTTCTTCGAAGACATTCGTGAAACAACAGACCGTCATCAAACGCCCAGTTGGTTTTTTTCCGGCTACGATTGCGATTCCCTTGCATTGGAACCGATGACAAATTTCATGGCAGATTGTCTTGATGCATTCAGCAAGATGCCCAAGGCAAATCTGGAAATTCGGACCAAAAGCACACAAATTCGTACTCTGCTGACGCGCCCGGCTATTGATAACTGCGTTGTTGCATACAGCTTGTCACCAGAACCTATTGTTTCTCAGGAAGAACATAAAACGCCAAGCCTGGATAAACGTTTAGCGGCGCTAAAAACGCTACAGCAAGACGGCTGGCGAATTGGATTAAGGTTCGATCCACTATTAAAAACTGACAATGCGGAAAAACTCTACAACAATTTTTTCGAACAAGTATTCAGTGAGCTAGATCAAGCTGCCATTCATTCTGTGAGCCTGGGTCCTTTTCGACTACCCAAGCCGTTCTTTAAAAAAATGATTCGTCTCTATCCGGAGTCAAAACTACTCGCCGCCAATATGAATGTACGCGAAAACATGATCTCCTACGACGAGAAAACCGAGACTGATCTTTTAAACTATTGCGAAACGCAACTACAAGAATACATTACTCCAGAGCAGTACTTTCCGTGCGTAAGCGTTACCTGATACGGCTTGCAAACGGTTTACTTAACATGAGAGCATTTTGAGAACAGTTCTGGTCACCGGCCACTCAAAAGGTATAGGACTAGCAATATCAGAAGCTTTGCTGCAAGAAGGCCACAGCGTAATTGGTGTGTCTCGCAGTGAAATCAAGCAACGAGACAATCTTCATCAGTACTCGCTCGATCTATCCGATCTCAATTCGATAACCCCATTCGTTAAATCTTTGCTCGACAAAACATCGACAGACAATCAAATCAATTCAATTGATGCAGTTGTGTGTAATGCTGGCACAGGCCAGTTCGGGGCGCTTGAAAATTTTTCGGCCATGCAAATACAACAGAGCATTCAACTTAATCTTGTAAGTCCATTGATTTTATTGCGTGCGTTGTTACCAACGATAAAAAAATGCAATCGCAGTGATGTGATATTTGTTGCATCTGAATCGGCAATACAAGCCGGTCGCTATGGCAGCATCTACAGCGCAGCAAAGTTTGGCCTGCGCGGAGCTGCACAGTCTTTACGTGCAGAATGCGCATCATCGAACTGCCACGTTGGCATTGTGAATCCAGGTATGGTTAAAACTGAGTTCTTCAACGATTTATCGTTTGAACCCGGTGAGGCGTGGCAACACTCGTTGCAGGCCAGCGATGTGGCCACAGCTGTAATGACCATATTGAATTCACCTGACAACGCCGTACTCGAAGAGATCAACGTACGGCCATTGCAACACGTTGTAAAAAAGAAGAATCACTAGATGCCATCTCAATACTGAGACCGCGCGTTCAGACAAGGCATGGGTTGGGCGAGCAGGACTTGGCGCCCCATTGAACTTGAAATGGCTTCTAACCACGCGCACTTGCAACGACGAATGCGCAATAAATTAAACGCTCAAATAGCGAGTTTGATGATGAGCAATGTGCTGCCCTTCAAAAAGAAAAAGCCTGGTTCCGGGAATATAATGTGCAAGAACAATCACCATAAATGGAAGATTGTCAAAGAACAACAGTTTGATGTGAAGTCTGGTAAGTTGGTGACTGTAGAACGTTGTAGCCGCTGTAAAAAAACCCGCAATCGGCTCATTTGAATACCCTTAAGTCAGTACAAAGCTCTGGGCTAATCACATTCAACTGATACCGAGGACAGAAACTATTTGTGCAGAAATTACTAGCTTCTTTGCTTTGCTAACAAAGAAATTCAACTCTATACTCATTGGCTAGGCTATAGAAAATTGGCTAATAAGTTTAGGCGAATGAGAACAAGTGAAAATGAGAACAAGTGAATGAGAGTCCAGCAACATCGACTGAGCCTGTACGGGGAGCCATACATTGAAATTTCTCAAATCAACACCATTTCCTGAGCTTAAAACCAAGAGACTACTGCTACAGTGCCCAAGCCTGCAAGATTCAAACGACTACCATCAAATCCTGTCTTGCTCTGAAATATCTCGATACTCAGACGTCCCGCACAATCCAACCAAAAAACGCAGCGAACGTTTTGTCAGCTGGATGTCAAAACTACATACTCGCGGTACAGGTGTTGGATGGATAATAAAACTACATTCTACTAGCGATACCATCGGTTCAGTTCGAATCAACAGTATCGAGAAGAAAGCCAGCTGCGGTGTCATTGGATACGAAATACACCCTGACTTCTGGAACACCGGATACGCAACAGAAGCCTTGCGTGCAGTGGTTGATCACGCGCATGGCAACATGGAATTGAACCGCTTGCAAGCATGGACTACCGAAGGCAACAAAGCCTCTGAAAAAGTACTACTCAACAACGGATTTCAGTATGAAGGCACACAACGCTCCAGAATACGGTTTAAAGACCAGTTCTGGGACATTCGCTTATACGCACGTTTAGCTGCAGATGATTGAACCAATCAAGATAGTGACTAATCTGTATCGATTAGCCTATACTTTCCTGCAATGACCGTTAAAGACCTCCCCATACTGCATAATGCTGATTCTCGTGGTTTGCACCGCGATGCAGATACCGAAGACGGTGTTTCAGCGTATGTGAATAATATTGCTAAACAACGGCAGGCTGCTGTTCTTATGCCATTGGTAAAAACGGCAAACCAATGGCATCTACTGTTTATTCGTCGCGCAACCAATGAAGATGACCGGCACAGTGGTCAAGTTGCTTTCCCTGGCGGCGCAACCGAAGAAAGTGATGCATCTGCCACCGCCACAGCGTTGCGGGAAACGACGGAGGAAATCGGCGTAACGCCAGATCGTATAAAGGTTATTGCAGAACTTGGCCACTACTACACTATTAGCCATTATCGAGTAACGCCAGTTGTTGGCATTATGCAATGGCCGTCTAACCTGAACCTTGAAACATCTGAAGTCGCCAGAGCTTTTCTTATTCCACTTTGCTGGTTGAATAACCCTGACAACTACACCCTTCGAGCACGCAGCGAAATGGACAAACAGTCTGCGTTACGCCATCCTATTATTGTTTATAACGAATTCGACGGCGAAACACTGTGGGGCGCTACAGCAAGAATGACCATGAATTTCTTTAAGGCTATGGACGACAACGAATTGCTACTTCCGGCATAAGTATGTGCACATCAGCCCGGCAATGCCTCAACAGCTGACCGTATTCTTGACAACCCTTCTCGCAATACCGACGCAGGACAAGCAAAATTGATTCTCACATACTGAGCTTGACCAAACTGCTCACCACTGGATAAGCCCACACCATGCTGTTCAAAATAGGCAGCGGTATTTTCCAAGCCTAAATCGGTTGCATCCACCCAGGCAAGATAAGTTGCTTGCAGAGGTTCAAGGCGTAGCCCTTGAATGGTGTTCAGCTCCGACTCAATAATCTTGTAGTTATCCCAAAGGTAGCTAAGCAAAGTTTGACGCCACGGACCACCGGCGGCGTATGCGGCTTGCGTCGCAACCATTGCCAATGGCGGCGTTGACGGCACAATGGATTGGCACGCGCTAACAAACCGTTCACGCACCGACGCATTCGATATTATCGCAAAAGAGGTATTTAACCCGGCCAGGTTCCAGGTTTTACTGGCGCTCATTAAAGTAACAATTCGATCAGCATGTTCAGGACACGCAACCGCTGTTGGAATGTGTTTTGAACTTTTATCAATCACCAGATCACAGTGAATCTCATCGGAAATGATCATCATGTCGTGCTCAGCACACATGTTGCCAACTTGTAGCAACTCCGCCTGCGTAAACACAGTGCCGGTTGGGTTGTGAGGTGTACACATCATGATCATGGACAGGTCGTTAGCACACGCAACGCGCATGCTATCCAGGTCGTAAGTCCATCGTGTACCTTGCTTGTGCAGCGGTATTTTGACTAGCGACTGACGCTTGCCTTCGTGAGAATCGTAGAAGTGATGATAGATCGGTGGATTCACCATTATTTTGTCGTTGTCTTTGCAAAAAGCACGACAACTCACGGCAAGCCCCGTAACAACACCGGGTAAAAAAACCAACCAGTCAGTATCAATGGTCCAGCCATACTCCGCCTTCAGATGCTCAGCGATCGTCTGCTTCAAATCATCACTCTGAACAGAGTAGCCATAAACAGGGTGCGACAAGCGGTCGATCAAAGCGTTCTGAATGGGTTCCGCAACGGCAAAATCCATATCAGCAACCCACATTGGAAGCACATCTTTACCAGCGTATTTTTCCCACTTTAAACTGCCAGTGTTTTTACGATCTATTACCTGGTCAAATACCGTTTTTTCAACCGGTAATTGACTGGCAAAATCGGTATGTTCAGTGCTGGATTGAGAGAGTGTATCTTTCATATTGCATTCTATTCCGCAGGTGCCTGATACAATTCCGGTACACGGGTGTATACCGTGCCTAACTTTAATTCATTTGTAATAGAGGATGTTGTTATGTCAGTTGCCAAAGTCACCGAAATCATTGCGTCATCGACCAAAAGCTTTGATGATGCTGTCGAAGAAGGTGTAAAAAGAGCAGATAAAACCTTGAAAAACATCAAAAGTGTTTGGATAAAAGATCAAAAAGCCACTGTCGACGGTGGAAAAATCTCGGAATACCGCGTCACTTTGAAAGTCTCATTTGTACTGAAAGACTAATGCACTGAACGACGGAAGCATCAAATTTAGATACAAAACAACCATTTGATTACCGTCTAAACAGTACATAAGTTCAAAATAATGTTCTCGTATTGGTCTGCACAGTTTCCAGTGCAGCCAGTACGAAGACCTATTGCCAACATCAGACCTTCAAACAGCAATTAACAACAGGTTCTTCCAATCCTTAGCGTTGTATTAAGCAGCTGTCTCAGGGCGACCTGACAGCGACACCCAACCGTTCCGCAGCTCAGGCTAACTTCGTCGGATTCATACCCTTTAGGCTATCGGACTTGTGTGCAAATCAAGTGAAATGTTGCCGCATTAACGGTTAAACTCTGGCACATGCTGAGATCAAATTTCTACTTAATCAGTCGATTCGTGCTGTTGTCCAGCAGTCTTCTGATTGCGTGTGATGCGGTACAGTTGTGCGGGCAGTACGCGTGCGTGTGGTATCACGACGACTGCGAAAAAACACACAGCTGCTCCGCGCCTCGCCAATGTGAAGCGGCTGGCAGTATTCGCGACCGTGCACCGCGCATTATCAATCAGTTGCGCAACAGTCAACGATCGTGTGGCATCAGCTCAAACCCGGCTTTAACCGACACTGACACCAGCGCGCTTGCCAGTCAGCTTGCCAGTGAACTGATATGGGACGAAACACTTGCTCGCATAAGTAACTCCCATGCATCAGACATGGCCAATAACCGATTTGAATCGTTTGTTGGGTCCGATGGATTTTCAACTTCGCAGCGCGTTTCTTTAGCAGGTATCGACTCGCTAACGGTCTTCGAAAGCGTCACTTCAGGACCTCAAACCGCGGCAGAAGCCATAAACCGGTGGCTCGATACCAACACCGATTGCCAACAACTGATCCATCCCAACGTCACACGGGTGGGTATGGCCTGTGCCGTAACTGAATTCAACCAAGGCGGAGGACCTTACTGGTCTTTGCTTCTTGTAGGGCCAGAGCCATAGCAATTGCAGGGGTTTAGCCACAGAGTGCTGTAAAAGCGATAAACTTACGCTCCAATCTTAGTCAACCAGTCCTAATTACCTGTGATCACAACCGCCAACCTCACCATTCAGTTCGGTGCCAAACCATTGTTCGAAAACGTCTCCATCAAATTCGGTGAAGGCAATCGCTACGGCCTGATCGGCGCAAATGGCAGCGGTAAATCCACCTTTATGAAAATACTCGGTGGTGATCTGGAGCCATCCCACGGCAATGTGGCGTTTGAACCGAATACGCGTTACGCCACACTAAAACAAGATCAGTTCGCTTTCGAAGATCAAACCGTACTCGATACCGTCATTATGGGCTTCGATGATTTATGGAAAATAAAAGCTGAACGCGAACGAATCTATTCACTGCCTGAAATGAGTGAAGATGAAGGCATGCAGGTAGCTGAACTCGAAGTGCAATTTGCCGAACTCGATGGTTACTCCGCTGAAGCCAAGGCCGGCGAACTCTTACTGGGTGCTGGTATCCCACTCGAGTTGCATACAGGCCCTATGAGCGAGGTAGCGCCAGGTGAAAAATTACGTGTATTACTGGCGCAGGCCTTATTCGGTGACCCGGATATATTGTTACTCGATGAACCCACCAACAATCTGGATATCAATACCATTCGATGGCTGGAAGACGTACTGAACGAACGTAACAGCACCATGATCATCATTTCGCACGATCGCCACTTTCTTAACAGCGTGTGCACGCACATGGCTGACCTGGATTACGGTGGCATTCAACTTTATCCAGGAAATTATGATGACTTCATGCTTGCCTCTACGCAGGCACGCGAAAGGTTGTACGCAGACAACGCCAAGAAAAAAGCCCAAATTGGCGAATTACAGGCATTTGTTCAGCGATTTAAAGCCAACAAGTCCAAGGCGCGACAAGCAACTTCACGCCAAAAACAAATTGAAAAGCTGCAAATTGAAAAAATTAAGCCTTCAAGCAGACAAAACCCGTATATCCGTTTTGAAGTGGGTAAAAAGTTGTTTAGAAATGCGGTTGAACTCGACAATGTCAGCGCAGGCTACGGCGAAGAATTAGTCCTGAAAGACTTGAACATCATGATCGAAGCAGGTGAAAAAGTTGCCATCATAGGGCCTAATGGCATTGGTAAAACGACCTTGCTGAAGCTACTGGTTGGCGATCTGCAGCCAAAATCCGGCGGTATCAAACTGACCGAAAATGCAGATACCGGGTACTTTGCACAAGACCATGCCGATGATTTTTCAACCAACGTAACCATAATCGACTGGATGTCGCGCTGGGCAAAGGAAGATCACGATGAAGAGGCCATCAGAGGCATACTTGGCCGTTTGTTATTTAACAAAGACGACATAAAGAAACCCGTCAACGTGGTGTCAGGTGGCGAACAAGGTCGTTTGTTATTTGGCAAATTAATGCTTCAATCACCGAACATCATGATTATGGACGAGCCGACAAACCATTTGGATATGGAGTCGATCGAGTCTTTGAATTTGTCTATGGACTTGTACGATGGAACCGTGATATTTGTTAGCCACGATCGAGAATTCGTCAGCTCACTAGCCAACCGAATCATTGAACTGGGTGACGATCAGTACACCGACTATCGCGGAAACTACGAAGACTACCTGGAAAGCCAGGGCATTATTTAACTAACAAGTTATTTAGCAAACCTGAAAGTATGCCGCTACCAGCAATCTGCTGGTGTTGCGGTTCCGCTAACGGTTTTCTGACTAGACGAATTGAGCGTCAGAACAGCACACTCAGTATCGTTAGCTTGTGGCCCGCCAGCAACCGGCGTAGCGGTTAGCACATACGACTGATCTCCATTGCTTGTGGCAATGCTGACGGTGTAGAAGCCTTCGTCAGAGTTTGCTGTTGCTGCATCACCGTAGCCCAACTCAGCCATCGTTGTAGCAAATCGATTGTACTCAGAAGAAAATCTGATTTGCTCACCGGCCACTTCAGTTAAAAACGACACGCCATCAACACGCCTCGACTTAAGCATGTAGTTGCTGTAACTGGGAATAGCTATCGCCGCCAGTAAAGCTATTACAACCACCACTATCATCAACTCGACTAGCGAAAAACCACTCGAGCGATTAACAAATTGTCTGATTTTCATGTTTTATTGCACTCATGCGTTGTTACTGCCACGGTTCTTGCAGCACCATGTATTAAAATTACGAACCAGGCGTTTTACACTTACCGACTGAATAAAACTGTATGCCATCAATGGCCACTCTGCGTACATGCTCAGCGTTCGCTTTACTGTTTGCGATCTCAGAGAAAGCGCGAACATCGTACTGAACACCAATTAGCCCATTCAGGCTTTCATCAGCACTTGTTTCCGTACCGTCGTTGGGTTTCTCAGCACAAAATTGAATCTCGGCACTGGCGGTAACATCAACCGACTTACCAAAGGTATTCTCCTGGTCAAGTGCCGTGTTCAAGATCGAGGTTTCTTCTGTTTGCGCAACTGCATCTGGCTCCAGATGACTGGTTCGCGATGCACGCAATCTGTCTTGAAAATCATCGGCTGCGGACATCGAATTGAGTACCGATTCCGCCGTTTCAAATACGATGGCTTTTTGCTGAGCGTTACTCGATACTTTTTCTGCAATACGCGTCATATTTAAAGTTGCAACACCCAGAATAGTCATGGCAACCAGCAATATTAGGCTGACTGCAAGTGCTGCACCTGATTGTTTTTTACCGTTTTCAATGCTCATGATATGGCTGTCCGAGTACCCATCAATCTATATTGCGTAGCATGACTGTGCTGCTGAACACGTTGCGCGCAACTTTATCGTCTGTGATTATTTCTTTATCAAACAGAACATGTTTCTCTTCGCCCTTTCGTGATCTTATAGGCTGGCCGGAGTTCACCAGAAGCGCTACACGCAAGGCAACTACCAGGTTAGGATCAATATCACTGCTATGAACTACGTAGTTGTCTGGCACATCATCGTCGTCAGCGTCTATGCCCCAAAGCAAACGCATAGCATCAACGCCCTCGACCACCGGCATGGCTACAGCACCTTCGCTGCCGGTACATGTGATCGTCTTTTCTGCTTCATTGTGAGCGTAAGTGTTGACGGCAACCCCGCCACTTCCAGCTGTGGATACACCATTGCAATCGAATAAGTCAGTTACCCGGACAGCGATTTGGGTAGAGCTACTATTGGCGATATCAAACGGTTCAAGGTCACCATTTGGCGCATAGCCAGCCAGCCGAATGCCACGCTGCATTGTGGTAATGCCGTACCGGCCATTTTCCTGAATGTACGCCAAGCCCTGACTGAATCTAGCTGATCGAGTTGAACCAACATACGTATTGACTACGGCGCTGATAACGATTAACCCGAGCACCATCGCAATTAAAAGCTCAACCAGCGTCAGACCACTTTGCGTCTGGCGAGGCGATGAACATGTTGTGCGCTTCATGGTTTCATCCTTACCTGAACACGTCGCGATACCAGCTCATCGCTGTTAGTGCGTGCCCGACCTGCAGTCCAGGTAATCATGACCTGGTAAGCCGAATCTGCTGTGCAGGGCTTAACCACACAGTCGATCGTGAGCTGGCCATTTGGCAGTGTGCCTTCAACCCCTTTGTCTGCGCCTCCAGCCGCCCCCGCATCACCACATGAAACGGAATACAAATCGAATGTCGCTAACTCAGCCGGGGTGCAGGATTGTGTAGTCGCAACGTCTTTACGCGCCTGACAATAGGGTGTCGGCAATACCGCACAATTAACGCCATTCGAATCAAACCCGTCGTAGGCATACGAATCCACCCCAACACGGTTAAGACGAATTCTCGTTGCCATGCTTTGCGCATACAGCAGCGCCTTGGAACGGTTAAAGCCACCAGAACTGTGCTTCATGCCGGTTAACTGTAAGCTGGCCATGCCAAGCACCCCAAAGGAAACAACAACGAGTGCAACCAACACTTCTATAAGACCAACACCCTTTGATTTACGATGCGATTTCGCATTGATGTTTTTTTGAATGATCATAGCTATGGCGTATTTTTTGGCGTTTCAGTAGTGACTCGACCATTGGCTGAGACAGTTATCAATCTCACCTGCAAGCCATCAGCGTAATCGACACCAATGCTTCCAGAAATCGGAATGCCAGCTACGGTAGTACTGGCGCCTGAATCATTAAAGTAAATCTGGTTTTCGAATGTATTTGTTGGAGCAAATGTAAACGCCGGGCCCGGAGCATCTACCCGTTCTATAATGTCTTCGGCAACACCTCGCAGTCCATCGCCATCAGAGTCAACATAAACTAACCAGCCTTTGTTGTAACTTGACCCTATGGCACAAACAGCGTCATCAACCATCGGTGCGTCACTCACGCATACACCGGTGGACTCCAAACGTTCCACTGATGTAGAGCGAGCAAGCTGTATGGAATGAACTAACATGTTATTGGTTTCGGCCATTTTGCTATTGGCCAGAAAATCCTTAAACGATGGCAGACCAATGCCCAGCAAAACACCAGCAACGGCTAATACAACCATCAATTCAATCAGTGAAAAACCACGTTTATTGTTCAGTTTACGGTGCATTAAGCTCAGCCCCTGCTTTAACGCCACCTAATCAGAACCGGGCGCTACCGTAGAAATATCGACCGTTTTGCCAAACGATTGAGGCAATTGGCAGTGATAGGGAAGCTGTGGGCAAAAAAATGGCTGTAAGTATGACCCCACAGCCCATTATTGAGGAGCTAAGCTTTCGCCAGAAATACAAATGGCCAAACGCTCATACGGATAGACGGCGCTACCCTTACGTACTTGACCTACAAACTTTACTCACCCGCACTGGATGCCGAATCCGTCACAGTTTGCTCGTCAATAATCGTTAAACGAACGCATGTTCTCAAAAACCCGTTTCACTTGGTCGGGAAAGTTAAAAATGTGAACTCTGCGCAGAGTCCTGGCGCCTCACGTTCATAGAAACGAACACACGAGTTCATAATATCTGTTTAAGCCCAAAATCTAGCGCATGGTCACCAGTTCTTCACTGCTGGTTGGGTGAATGGCAACAGTATCGTCAAAGTCTTTTTTCGTCGCACCCATATTAATTGCAACGGCAAACCCCTGCAGCATTTCGTCAACCGCCAAACCGATCATGTGACACCCAACCACTTTTTCTTCAGCACCTACCACTACCAGCTTCATCGCAGTTCTAACCTTATGATCAGTGAAGGCCATGTACATTGGATTAAAGTCAGCCTCATAGGTTTTAACCTGATCACCATACTGCTCGCGGGCCTGGGACTCCGTAAGACCAATCGTGCCAATGGGCGGATGGCTGAAAATGACAGTGGCAATATTCTCATAGTTCAAATGCCGATCATGCTGATTGTTATAAATGCGATCAGCCATGCGCCGACCGGCTGCAATGGCAACAGGCGTCAACTCCGCCTGCCCTGTTACATCGCCCAAAGCAAAAACGCTGGGCACATTAGTTTGCTGAAATTTATCCACTGGAATATAGCCTCGCGAATTAACTTCAACACCCGCTTCGTTCAATCCGAGTTCGGACGTTGCAGGGGTACGTCCTATTGCAAAGATGACCTCGTCGAACCCCTCAAGCGACTGACCAGATTCGCTAATAACACTGAGCTTATCGTTGTGCTTTTCAATTTTAGTTGCTGTGAATTCTGTGCATAGATTCACACCGTCTTCACGCATTGCCGTTGTTAAGTTCTCGGCCAGCATCGTTTCAAATTCACGCAAAAAACCCGTTTTACGGACCGCGAGCGTGACATCGCTACCGAGCGCCTGCAACATGCCCGCAAGCTCAACGGCTATATAGCCTGCGCCTAGCACTAATACTTTATCCGGCAGGCTTTGTAGCTCAAAAAACCCATCAGACGTTATAGCAAGCTCATTACCTGGAATATCAGGTACCGTTGGACTTCCACCTGGCGCCAAGGCTATACGCTCGGCGCTGTAGCGCTTACCATTGACTTCAACGGTATGCATATCAACTAATTTCGCTAATCCGTAAGCCGTATCGACACCGTTTTTTTCGAACGAGCTAACGTAGAAATTATTAATATTACTGATGTACTTTTCGCGCTTTGCTACGAATTCAGACCAATTGAAACTGGCACTTTTTATGTCATAACCATAAGCTGGAGCATCGCGCAGGCTGTGCGCCATATCCGCTGCATACCACATCGCCTTTTTTGGTACGCAGCCACGATTAACGCAGGTTCCACCCATCTTCACATCTTTTTCGATGATCAAACACCGCGCACCATAACTCGCGGCACGATTCGATAAAGCAATGCCGCCACTGCCACCACCGATTGCTATGAGGTCGTAATCGTAAGACATATAAAATTCCATATTAAGATTGCTTATTAAGCGCTACTATACCGATGTCATGATGTTTACACCGAGACCCACTTGATCGCTTACCCGCTTCGCGACAAACTGCCGCATATCATCTCGCTGACCCGGCTCAATCGCCCTATAGGAATATATTTACTATTGTGGCCAACACTTTGGGCCTTATGGTTTGCCGCTGGTGGTGTTCCGGATCTGGACAATCTCATTATATTCACTTTGGGGACCATTTTGACCCGTTCCGCTGGTTGCGCAATCAATGATTATGCCGACAGAGATCTGGATGCACATGTAGAGCGCACCAGCAACAGACCTTTGGCCACAGGTGCCCTTACGGGTACCGAAGCTCTGGGCGTTGCGGGTGTACTCATGTTGGCCGCTTTTATTTTGGTTCTATTCACCAATAAGCTCACCATAATGATGTCTTTTGTGGCCTTAATACTGGCTGCTGTCTACCCATTCACCAAACGTATTACTCATTGGCCGCAGGCCTTTCTTGGCGTGGCTTTCGCATTTGCGGTACCTATGGCTTTTGCGGCACAAATCAATACTGTGCCAATGATAGGTTGGCTGATCTTCTTAGCCACCGTTATCATGGCCATAGCCTACGACACCCTGTATGCCATAGCCGATAGAGAATTTGACATTAAAATGGGTATGAAATCGACCGCCATTCTGTTTGGACACAGAGAACTGGCGATTGTTGTTGTACTACAACTGATCATGCTTGCACTATTGTTTTTCGTTGGCATACTTACTGAAAGAGGAATTATCTTTAATATAAGTTTATTGCTCGGCATTGGCTTTATCATTTATCAAAATAAGATTTCGCAACAGCGCGATCCTGCCCAATGTACCAAAGCATTTCTAAACAACCACTACCTTGGCATGACCATATTTTGCGGGCTAGTTCTTGATTACTTATTCAAACCGGGTGTGCCAGCATGAACAGGCAAATTGCTGATCTACTCGTGCGGTATGCACGAGCCATCAGTGCTGACCCGGAACGCTCTGCCGAGCTCATCGACGGTTACAACACATTGCGTCTTGCTGA
>CALIMV010000124.1 GCA_938045275.1 uncultured Granulosicoccaceae bacterium | reverse complement strand
CGGCTCTCTATTGCACTGTTCAGCTCTACAAAAGGTAAATCAAATTTACTGGCTACCTGCGACCCTAACGTGGATTTACCAGCACCTCTCAAGCCAATAAGGCATATCCTTTCAGCCTTTAATTCCCGTGACTTTCCCGGGTCAAGTACTCGTTGCACTTGAGCTCGGGTGGACGCGTCAGCTTTGCGGAATTGCTCGGCTACCGCAGCAGCTTCTTTGGAAATAGGATCATTTTCAGCAACAATTGACTGGATGGATAAATCGAGCGCTATTGCAACACGTTTGAGTAAACTAATTGAGGTGTTGCCATCACCGCCTTCGAGTTGAGCCAGATAACGTTGCGAGACACCGGACAATTCTGACAACGCTCTTCTTGATAGGCCTTTCTCCTTGCGAGCAGATCGCACCCGCAGACCAATCAACGAAATGAGAGCATCGACTGATTGATCTGTTTGGTCTGCCTTCGACTTTACATTGTGCTGTTTGCGTTCCGCTATTTTGCGTGGTTTACTCAATGCGCTCGACTCCAAATTTTTGCCAAATCAAATTGCGGCATTGTCTTTTATATTAATCACTTGGCAAATACATTTCGATAACTCGCCGCATCTCCTCTGGCGCAGCCCGCTTCTCAAACTGATCGGCTATTGTGAATACACTAACGGTTCTGGCAGAAAAACACAGGTTTCCGCCTTGCTCACCCTCAACTCTGAAACTGATTGACGTATTACCGAGGCGCAATGGCCAGACAAAACAATACAGTGTCTCTCTGGGTGTAACCGGTTGGTGAAAATCCATCTCAAACCGCACGAACGGGGTGCCTACATTCTTATCGAGCTCCATTTGATACCAGCCATCGCCATCGAACTTGTCGCCCCACCATGCATTAATTGCATCCAGAGAGAAATTGGTTAATCTCCCGGTGTAAACGATTTTGGCAGGATCACAATCCCCCCAGCTCACTCGAATGCAATACTTAAAGGCATTAGTCGGACGCGAATTCATGTTTAGTAAGTCTCAACATGATAACGCCCTTGCTCCCGCATAGAGGACTTTATTGCCGACCAATCGTATCCTGCGTTGTCGGCAATATCGTTAAACGCTTGCTCAACACCGTTTTCCATCTCTTTTAAACCACAGATATAGATGTGGGTGTTGTTATCCAGCAGTAGGCGAAGCACAGTGGCTTTTTCCCGGCGCATGCGGTGCTGCACATATTCTCTTTCCTGATTTGGCAGGCGGCTAAACACCAATTGCTTTTCTAACAAGCTATTAGGTATTTTTTTTAGCGGACCATGGTAAGGAAGGCTGTCGGGTGTTCGAGCGCCGAAAAACATCACCATTCCACCCTGAGTATCACCGAAATTTCTTTGCCGGGCCATTGTAAAGGCGCGCATCGGAGCGGAGCCCGTGCCGGTGCATATCATTAACATTTTGGCCTCAGGGTTATTAGGCATCAAAAACGTTGAACCGAACGGTCCTATGACCTTGACGCTATCGCCCTTTACAAGATCACACAGGTAGCTGGAGCACAGCCCATCCGGCTCTCTTTTCACAGTAAGAGAAACATTGTTATAACCGGCACGTTCCCCATCGCGCGGACTCGAAACAGAATAAAGTCTGGGAAGATGTTTCTTACCATTGGCATCAGTCCCGGGTGCAATAATGCCTATAGACTGCCCCTCTAGCACGGGAAAAAGTTGCCCCTGAAAATCCAGCACAACATGGCGTACATCATCGTCTGATGATCGGTCAGTAAGCCGATAATTTCCCTGCACAACTGCCTCGATCGGGTTGCTCAGGTTATACAAATTTACCGTCGGCTTGGATGCAGAGAGAGGTGCTTTCGAAACACCACCTGCGCCCCTGTGCGCCTCAGCAAGCAGTTTTGCAACTGCCTCGTCTGTTGTGTCAACAACTTCAGAACCGTCGCCATTTTGGGTCTCACTATCAGAGCCCTCATCCTGTAATTCCTGCTGTTCAGGCAGTTCATCCCAACCGTATTGCTCTTCAAGCGTATACGGCTTATTTACCACACGCCATTCGTCGATAGACCCTGTGGGGCAGACGGGAATGCAGTTCAAACAATGATCACATTTAGATTCATCAACCACTACATTATTGTCGTCGTGCTCGATAGCTTGTATCGGACAAGTCATTTCGCAGGTATAACACCTGATACATATTTCAGGATCGATCAAATGCTGCTTTAGTGGTGTGCTCACAATATGCCCTTATGCCATGTGAAGTTTGACATATTCAAACTCTCCGGGCTTGTTGTCGACGCCGACCTTCGGTGCTGCAATCCAGCTAGCGTATTCACCAGCTTCATAACAAGGAACCATTAAAGTTTGAATAAACTTGCCATCGTCTGCACTTGGCAACCATTGATACTGACTGGCCTCCCAGTCCGCATCACTGATAATGTCTCCCGACGGGTCAGAATTTATGGCAGAGAAAACGCCTATTTGACGATGAAATGCTTCATGTGGAAGACTGAATTCAAACTCTATACCCAACTTGGCAATCGCCTTGTTCCATCGACCTAGCCCACCAGAAGCGTCACGCACGTAGTCGTCGCGCAATCGCATGTTGATTGCTGTGAGTGCGGATACCTGCTCTTCCACGATCTTGCCGTCCACAATATTTCTAACTGGATACTGGTCGTGTTTCAGCTCATGGTCGTCTTCTATTCGTGTTTCCATATAGCGAGCCTTAACACCGCTGTTGAATGCATTCGCCGCATTGGTTGAGACCTCCTGTCCAAACAAATCTAGCGATAAAGAGTAATGCAGGTTTAATTTCTTCTGTATAGTTGGTAAGTCAATCACCCCAAGGTCGCGGACGTTTCCGATGTCATTAACGTCTGTAATACCCGCACGATTCATTGCATCACAGGTTGCCTGAATAACTCGGCCCACTCCGGTTTCACCAACGAACATATGATGCGCCTCTTCAGTCAACATAAATCGGCAAGTCCGGCTGAGCGGGTCGAAACCGGATTGTGCAAGACTCTCTAATTGCATCTTGCCATCGCGGTCGGTGAAATAGGTGAACATGAAAAACGACAACCAATCAGGGGTTTCTTCATTGAAGGCACCTAGCATACGTGGCGCTTCATCAGAACCAGATGAGCGGCGTAACAAATCGTCTGCCTCTTCACGGCCATCTTTCCCAAAATACTTTTGCAACAGATAAACCATTGCCCACAAATGCCGACCTTCTTCTACGTTCACCTGAAAAAGATTTCGTAAATCGTACAGAGACGGTGCAGATAGTCCGAGAAAACGCTGTTGTTCAACAGAACCGGGCTCGGTATCGCCCTGAATAACGATCAAACGCTTTAGCATGTTGCGATACTCGCCCGGCACTTCTTGCCATGCAGGCTCGCCTTTGTGTTCACCGCATGGAATACGACGATCTTCAACCTGCGGCGCAAGCAACACACCCCAACGGTACTCCGGCATTTTTATGTAATCGAACTTTGCCCAACCCTTCGGATCCACACTGACTGCCGTGCGTAAATACACCATTGAATCCTGAAACTGCCGAGGAATTAATTTATTCCACCAATCGATGTACCCCGGATGCCACTTTTCGAGTGCTTTAAGCACTTTGCGGTCGCTACTTAAACCCACATTGTTGGGGATTTGAGTGTCGTAACTTACATCGAGTGTTTGGCTCATTTTTCTATCCTAGGATTATTCAAATATGAAATAAAAAATTATTTGTCTAAGCGATGCGCAAGTTACGACTACACGCGTTCCATGTTGTACTCTCCACGAATACCTGAGCCATAGCGCTGCAGAGCACCATTTTCGCCAACAGCGTTGGGGCGATTGAAAATCCAATTCTGCCAGGCAGTGAGACGACCGAAGATGCGCGTTTCCATCGTTTCAGGGCCAGCAAAACGCAGATTGGCCTCCATGCCGGTCATCGCATCAGGACTGAAAGACGCCCGCTCTTCCATGAAAACTCGAACTTCATCATCCCAATCAATATCATCAAGAATCATCGTAACCAGACCAAATTCGTTTGCCGCTTCGGCTTCAAGCTTCTTACCAATTTGTGCTCGGGCCGTCATAACGTCATCAGGTGTGCCAAGAAATCTGGTTTCAAGCCGGGTAAGATCATTGCCCATCGGATAAGGACAAAAATTTGATTCAGTCAGCTTTATCGCAGCCGGAGGTCGGTTATCCCCTTCGAAACTGCCTTCCATCATGTAGGTACGATCGACGGCAAAAAGCAATTCGGCAAGCACGCCTACAAAACAAGAGCCATTTTCTACAAATGCGGCTAACGATCGAGAGGTGACATCGACTCGCTTTAAGGTTCTCTTCCAGTAGAGTCTGACTTCGTTGGCCAGCCAATGGTCAGCGTTGTCGTTTAGCAATTTTTCGTGCGCTTCCAGCCACTCAGCATCGCCAGAGCTTTTAAAAATCCACAAACCGTTTTCCATTTCATTAAATCGCAAATGGAGAATAGCGTCTTCAAGTTCGCGGCAGAGTTTCAGTAAGTAAGCTTGATCACCCTGAGCAACAAACGCCTCCATATCAACTGGCGGCACCTCTTCAGGCCCTTTTAGATTAATAAATACGCGTCTACCATCACGGTCGATTTCAACCTCAACCAGCGAGTAAGCGATATTCTTGTCTGTAATTGTTCGATTGAGGGGATTAAGCGTTATACCCTGCTCTACATCACTTTTGCTGGATTCGGCAGCGAACTCCCGGGCGCGTGTCTGAACAGTTTCGTCGAATGACGAATTTGGTATTACTTCATCTATTAATCGCCAGTCTTTTGCACGCTTGCCTTTTACGCCCTCTTCAATTGAGCAAAATAGGTCGGCCTGGTCGCGCCGCATTTTACGCTTGTCTGTTATACGCGTTAAACCACCTGTACCTGGCAAAACTGCCAATAACGGTACTTCCGGTAATGCTACCGCCGACACGCTATCGTCAGTTAACATCAAATGATTACAGGCGAGTGCTAACTCATATCCGCCACCGGCACACGCGCCTTTGATCGCCGCTATGTATTTTTGACCCGAGTCTGCTTCAGCAGCTTCAAACGCATTACGGGTTTCATTGGTAAACTTGCAGAAATTAACTTTATGGCTGTGAGCAGCTCCACCAAGCATCCGTATGTTCGCACCAGCGCAGAACACTTTGTCTTTGCCCGATTGCATAACCACCACTTTTACTTCTGGATGTTCAAAGCGCATACGCTGGACAATGTCGTTTAGCTCAATGTCAACGCCAAGATCGTAAGAGTTAAGTTTCAATTTATAACCATCAAACAACCCTGCATCTTCATCAACATCCATGATCAGTTGAGCGACTGGCCCGTCGTAGTTGATTCTCCAATGCCGATAGCGAGAGGGATCTGTGCGGAAATCTATAACTTTGCCCATCAAATTTACCCACCAGTTTCTCCAACAATTGAGATGAGTATAGAGGCAATCGATTGCTCAGTAAAGCAT
>CALIMV010000123.1 GCA_938045275.1 uncultured Granulosicoccaceae bacterium | reverse complement strand
CTCATATCCGATTTAAAACGGTTCAATTTTGCTTCAGTGGCTGCTGTTCTCCGTTCGGCATCGGTCAGGCGCCCATTGATCACTGACGTGTCGGCCGATTGTTTAGCGGCGAGTATGTCGGCTTCGAGTGATTCCAGGCGAGCATTGGTGGCAGCCGGGTCGCTCAGGTTTTGTGTTTCGAGAATGGCAGATTCGATGGATTCGAGTCGCTCGTTGAGCGCCGTTGACGACGCGCCACCATCAAATGCAGTTGAGAATCCGCTGGTAAAGCGGCTTACACCGTCGCTAGCACTTGCAGTCAAGTCATTAACAGTTGCATCCGGGAACTGGGTTTTCCAATAACCAAATGCGAGTGCCACGGCAAGTAATAGAAGAGCGAGCAATGATTTCATAGGCGTTTTTGACTTTTTGCTGGATCTATAAACCAACGAATTGTATCAAGTTTGGTAGGGATCTAGTGTGGTGCAATCAGGACGTCATTGTGTCAATTTTAGCGTCCGATTCACTGTTGCTCGAATTTTAGTCAATTGTGTTGCTACTATTCACTGGTAATGGCGTAATGCGATAACACTAAGTGGTGGCAATGTGAGCGAGAGAAAACATGGTCGGCCATGGTATTCACCCGCTTTGCTAACAACATGAGATGGGTTACCTAATCCACTTCCGCCGTAACATGTCGCGTCGGTATTGAGTATTTCTACGTATTCTCCTTTTTCATCCACGCCAAGGTGGTAATCGTGGCGCGGAACGGGAGTGAAGTTGCAAACGATAATGGTGTAATCGCTTGAATCGCTGATGGCCCGTCGGTAAAAACTGATCACACTTTGATCAGCGTCAGCACAATCTATCCACTCAAACCCGTCTCCACGACAATCGCCTTCGTGTAGCGATGGCTGGGTTTGATATAAATGGTTTAATTCACGCACCAACGTAAGCACTTTACGATTGGCATCGTTGTTCAGTAAGTCCCAGTGGACGCTGCCATCATGCGACCATTCTGCCGCCTGGGCAATCTCGCTGCCCATAAAAATGAGCTTTTTGCCTGGATACATAAATTGGTAAGCAAGGCAGGTGCGAAGGTTAGCGAAACGCTGCCACTCATCTCCCGGCATTTTCGTAAGAAGAGATCCTTTGCCATACACCACTTCGTCGTGCGAAAACGGCAACAGGAAGTTTTCGCTAAAGGCGTACGTAAGGCCAAAGGTTAGATTATTTTGATGATATTTTCGATACGTAGGCTCTTTGCCAAGGTACTCCAGGGTGTCATGCATCCATCCCATATTCCATTTGAAGCTAAAGCCCAGTCCATTGCTATCGGTGCGGTGGCTAACGCCTGGAAAAGAGGTTGATTCTTCAGCCAGTGTAATACCGCCTTCGGCGTGGACCAGCTCGTTCATGCGTTTTAAAAAATCGATCGCTTCCAGGTTTTCTCGGCCACCGTGTTCGTTGGGAATCCATTGCCCCTCTTCACGGGAATAGTCCAGATACAACATCGAAGCCACAGCATCAACGCGTAAGCCATCAATATGAAATTCTTTTATCCAGTAAACCGCATTGCTGAACAGGTAGTTCGCCACTTCGCGACGGCCATAGTTGTAGATTAGTGTATCCCAATCTTGATGAAACCCCTGACGAGGGTCGGCATGTTCGTACAGGTGTGTGCCGTCAAAAAAACTCAAGCCGTGATCATCAGATGGAAAATGTGCCGGCACCCAGTCAATGATGACACCTATATTGGCGCGATGGCATTGATTGATAAAGTAGCGAAAATCATCAGGGCTACCAAAGCGAGAAGTCGGCGCAAACATGCCCACGGGTTGGTAACCCCAGGAACCGGTAAAAGGATGCTCAGTTATAGGCATTAATTCGATATGAGTGAAATTGTTTTCAGCAACATAGGGGATTAGCGAATCGCTAAGTTCGCGATAGCTTAATGGTTGACCGCTGTCATTCAAACGCCACGAGCCGGCGTGCACTTCGTATATTGAAATAGGCGACTTGGTTGGTTCAATCTCTGCCCGATCGTTTAAATATTGATCATCAGACCAGATAAAGTCGCTGTTGAAAACAATTGAAGCGTTGCCCGGTGCTTGCTCAAAGTAGGGCGCGTAGGGGTCGTTCTTGACTGGTAAAACATTACCGTGTTCACCGACAATTTCATACTTATACAGCGTTATATTACCAATATCGGGTATGAATATATCCCAGATTCCGGTATCTATATGCTTGCGCATGGTGTGCACTCGCCCATCCCAATGATTAAATTCGCCAATGACACTGACGCGTTTTGCGTTGGGAGCCCAAACACCAAAGTGCACACCATTTACCTTATTGATGGTGGTTAGGTGAGATCCGAGTATTCGGTATAACTGTTGGTGGGTTCCTTCCCCAAACAGATGATGGTCGAGTGCTCCGATAGCCGAAGGGAACGAATACGGGTCGTTTAGTAACCATGCATTGTTTTTGTTTTCACATTTGAACTGGTATTGTCCCGGGTGTGTAGTTAGCTGTAATTCAAACAAGCCACTATGATCGATGGCATCCATCGCGTGCTGGTTGCCCAATTCATCGACTAGTTCAACAGATTGAGCTGTGGGTTGAAACGTTCGCACAACAAACGCGTTGTTTGCCTGGTGAACACCAAAAACAGCGAACGGGTCATCCAGCTGCCCATTATTGATGTCTTGTATGATGGCTGAAGAAAGTGTTGAGTTCATGCGTAAAGCTCACGTAAATACCGTTGAGCGCTATTGGCCCAGTGAAAACGTTTTTTCTGAGCAGCTTTGGTTATGGCATCGAATTGATCTTGATGTCGTTCGCGCATCTCTATGACCTCTTTCATGCAGGTTTGCAGGTTTGCAACCTGCTGAGCTACTGAGTCGCCGCTGAATTGAAAGCCGTCAACTTTATCTTCTATTGTGTCTCGCAAACCACCCACGGCATGAACTATACAGGGCTGAGCGTGACGCATAGCCAACATTTGACTGATGCCGCAAGGTTCAAAAGAACTAGGCATCAGGAATACATCACCATTGGCAAATAACAAATCGGCCAATATTTGCGCGTACCGATTTAAAAACAAGAAATTCGCGTGTCTTGAAGCGCTTGCCTCGCAGAGGGCCTCAAGCTCTGAATCTCCAGAGCCGAGCAAAATATAAACACCTTTTCCTTTCAGGCTTTCCAGCAAATCATCGAGTACAGTGTTATCGCCTCTAGTCGGCTGCAATAGTAACGCCATTTTCTGATTGGTAAGCCGACCGACGCTTGTGAACACATGAGCCGGCCGATTTTCACTAAGCCATTGCTGCGTGCGTAAATAAGCAACACTATCAGCTGTGCTTATTGCGCTGGATTCACTTTGCCATTTCAGCATAGTATTGCTGATCGTTGTGATCATGGGATGCCACTGCAGGCGTTGTGCGGGCTGATCGTCATACTCGATGCCGTTAATGATGCCGACCAGCGCTTTGCGGGCAGCACATTGCTGCAGATCAAACTCAAGTCCTTCACCACCGTGAAAGCCTCGTTCCGGTGCGTTAGGCTGGAGAACCTCACGGCTATAGGAAGGTGACACGGTGTGCACAACATCGCTGAGGCGGATGGCGGCTGCAACGGGATTGACACAGTTATTCCATCGCGGATCGGCGATCTTGTTAGCGTCATATTTAAGGTGTGGGTACCATTGATCGAATGACGAAACATCGTCAGCGAATGGTCGGATGCCTTGCATGGCCAAATTGTGGATACTGAACACACAACGAACTGATTTCAGTCGTTCATACTGCGAATCGAATTCGCGCAGAATCGCAACAAAGCTTGCATGCCAATCATGTAGATGCATTACGTCGACCTGACCTATAACGCCGCTCTTAATGACTTGCATCGCAGCTGCGCAAAACAACGCAAATTTGTTGGCGTCGGTAGCAAACGGACGGTTACTGGGGTCGTCGCAGTACACATTGCCAACCCCACAGGCGCCGAACTTTGGGTTATGCAAAACCATGTAGCGAACACCAGGGTTGCGATTAATGTACAGCTCGTAAAGCTCGAATTTTTCAGTTAAACCTGCAAAGTTAACGTCAAGCGATTTATATAATGTTGAGCCCGGTAACCTGTGAAACGCATTGTAGGCTGGAATAATTACCGTTACCGATGCGCCCACCTGAGCAAGCGCTTTGGGAATGTCGCGTACGACATCGGCGATACCACCGACTTTGGCACCCGGAATGACATCATTCTCGGCTGCAAGCATGCATATGTGCTGGCTTTTGTGTTGAATCTGCGGCATTTGAAGCGAATGGCCGTATTGAGTCAATTGGACTAATTGGGCACTAGCGTATCCTGTGACGCAACTGTCCGAGTTGATCCGGAGTCACAAGAGTTATGCCTGAATCGGTGACGCGAAAGCCTGCGGCAGTGTCTTTTTCTTTATCAAAGCCAATTTCCATGCCTTCAGGTATCTCACAGCCAACATCAATTATGGCTCGTTGAATTTTGCAATGCCGGTTGATCGTCACATCTGGCAGTATCACAGATTTGTCGATTGAGCTGTAGGAGCGAGCGTTTACATTGGAGAACAGAACAGAATTTTTAATGTTGGCACCTGAGACAATGCAACCGCCAGAAACCGTGCAACTGATAGCTGTGCCGCGACGATCTTCATCGTCGTGAATAAATTTTGCTGGTGGCAGTTGCATCTGGTGCGTGTACACCGGCCAGTTCTTATCGTACAGATCCAATTCCGGTGAAAAATCCAGTAGCTCCATATTGGCAGACCAAAAGGCATCCAGGGTACCTACGTCGCGCCAGTAGGTTCGCCCATCGCCTTCGCCCATCGGATAGGCGTACACACTGTACTTTTCGACCATATGCGGAAGCAGGTCAGAGCCAAAGTCGTGCGAGCTATTTTTATCATCTGCATCACGTATTAGCTGTTCATACATAAATTTGGTGTTAAAGACGTAGTTGCCCATAGACGCAAGTACTCGACCAGGTTTACCAGGAATGTGCGTAGGTTTGGCAGGCTTTTCATCAAAGGCCAGTACGCGTCCCGATTCGTCGACGCTGATCACGCCGTACGCATTGGCGGCCTCTTCGGCATCTACTTCGACACAGCAAACCGTCATGTCTGCTTTTAACGAATCGTGGGCGCACACAAGTGGGCCGTAATCCATCTTGTAAATATGGTCGCCACCAAGCACGAGTACAAACTCTGGCTGTTGGCGACGGATAATATCCAGATTCTGATAAACTGCGTCAGCGGTACCGCTGTACCATTGCTCATCGACGCGTTTGGATGCTGGAAACACCTCTACGAATTCGCCGAACTCTGCTCTAAAACCCGACCAACCACGCATGATATGTCGTATCAGGGAATGGGATTTGTATTGTGTTGCGATACCAACGCGTTTGATGCCGGAATTAATGCAATTTGACAAGGGGAAATCGATGATTCGGAATTTGCCACCGAAGGGGACAGCCGGTTTGGCTCGCCACGCTGTCAGTTCGTGTAATCTACTGCCCTGACCGCCAGCTAAGATCAATGCCATGGTCTGCCGGGTTACTTGTGATGCAGGTCGTTGTTCCTTGTAAATCATCGATATATCTCTTAAATTGAGAACAACTAGCATATAACGGCGACGGACTGGTGCAAAGCGATTTTAAAAATTCTTATACATACCGCTAACTATCCATAGTGTTGACCACCGTACGGTTGGCAAGGTATATCAGGCTTTGAAGCCTTTCATTCACTAGCATGACCAAGTCTCATAAATAAAAACATGTCCTTAAGTTCTAAAAAAATCGCGACTGCTGTTCAGAGGCAAGCCACCGAGCTGTTATCTGATCAAAGCCATTGGTCGTCTGAGTTGCAAGCGGTTGGCGGCGATGCTGATGCATTAAGAAAATCAATCGTAAATCATTTTTCTCACACTCTCGGCCGCGATATAGACAATGCGGCACCGCATGCCTTGTACAGCGCTCTTGCGTTAGCCGTACGTGACCGGTTAATGGATCAATGGCGTATTACTCGTATGCAAACGGAAAGCGCGGATACACGTCGAACATGCTATTTGTCGCTTGAATTTCTGATGGGGCGTTCTTTATCGAACGCTGTGCACAATTTGGAGCTGATGGGGCCGGTGCGTCAGGCTTTGAATCAATTGGGTATGGAGTTGGAAGAGCTACAGGCGCTTGAGCACGACGCAGGCCTTGGCAACGGCGGCCTGGGCCGACTAGCCGCTTGCTTTTTGGATAGCTGCGCATCAATTGGACTGCCGGTAACCGGTTACGGGCTGCGTTATCGTTACGGCATGTTCCGCCAGGAAATTGAAAATGGGCATCAAATAGAAAAGCCCGATAACTGGCTGCGCGATGGTCATGTGTGGGAAATAGAACGACCCGAACATACATGTGTGGTGCGTTTTGGTGGTCATGTGGAACCCAACAGCTCTGAAAGCTCTCCAGACGGTCGTTTGTGGATTACAAGCGATGAAGTATTAGCCGTACCGTTCGATGTACCAATACCCGGTCACGGAAATGATGTTGTTAACACGCTGCGTTTATGGTCGGCATCTGCATCGGATGAGTTTGACTTGTCAGAGTTTAATGCTGGCGGTTATGCAGAAGCCGTGGCGGCAAAAACTGACGCGGAAAACATCACCATGGTGTTGTATCCAAACGACAGCAGTGAAAACGGTAAAGTTCTGCGATTACGACAGCAGTATTTTTTAGTTTCTGCCAGCTTACAAGATGCTATTCGCATTTGGAAAAAAACACACGACAACTTTGATGCATTCTCTGATAAGCATTGTTTTCAAATGAACGATACGCATCCGAGTATGGCAGTAGCCGAACTGATGCGTTTACTGATCGACGAGCATAGCGTAGCGTGGGACGATGCTTGGGAAATAGTGACTCGTTGCTTGGCTTACACTAACCATACCTTGTTGCCTGAAGCGCTCGAATGTTGGTCACTCGATACATTCCAGGCATTGTTACCGCGGCCCACGGAGATTATTCAGGAAATAAATCGACGCTTCCTGCTCAAAGTGGCTCGACAATGGCCAGGGGATGCAAGTAAGCCTGCAAGTCTGTCAATCGTATCTTTCGATGAGTCGCCAGTGGTAAGAATGGCCAACCTGGCTATCGTGGGCAGTTTTTCGGTCAATGGTGTGGCTCAGCTTCATTCTGATTTGTTGCAAAAAGGGTTATTTAAAGACTTTTACGAACTGTGGCCAGAACGTTTTAACAACAAGACCAATGGTGTCACACAGCGTCGTTGGTTGGCCTATTGCAATCCTAATTTGCGAGCACTGTTAAACGATGAGATTGGTCCGTCGTGGGTTAGTGACCTGGAACAACTTAAAAATATTGAGCCAAGAGTTGATGACATAGACTTACAGAAACGTTGGCTTGAAGTGAAGAATCAGAACAAAACCCGGTTGGCAGAATTAGTACAGAAACGAACTGGCGTTTCTGTGTCAACTGATATGTTGTTCGATGTACAAGTTAAACGAATGCACGAATACAAGCGCCAATTGTTGTGTGCATTGCACGCAGTACATTGCTATTTGCAGATCATTAATGGTGAGAGCGAAAAAGTTGCACCTCGATTTATTCTAATTGCAGGCAAAGCCGCTCCCGGTTATTACATGGCAAAAGCCATTGTTAAACTGATCAATAACGTAGCGTCTGTAATCAACAACGACCCTCGTACAGCAGACAAATTACGATTGGTATTCTTGGCAGACTACAACGTGTCTGCGATGGAAGTTATCGCTCCGGCGGCAGATCTGTCTGAACAGATTTCAACTGCCGGAAAAGAGGCATCTGGCACCGGCAACATGAAGTTTATGATGAATGGGGCGTTAACGATCGGCACACTTGATGGTGCGAATGTAGAAATTCTTGACGCGGTTGGCGCAGAGAACTTTTTTCTATTTGGTCTTACTGTTGATGAGGTCGATGCGTTACGACAGAGTTATTCGCCAGCCGCCGTCATAGCGGTGGAGTCGCGTGTTAAAGCCATACTCAATGCGTTCGAATCAGGTATGTTTGATTGTGGTGACGGAGAATTAGTGCATCATGCTATTGCTGCCGCAACCAGTAGCGAAGACCCGTGGATGACTATCGCTGATTTACCTGCTTATTTGGATGCGCAAGAGGCTGTGTCGTCTTGTTGGCATGATCAGAGTAAATGGACGCGCATGAGTATGTTAAATACCGCTAATAGTGGCAAATTTTCAACCGATAGAACCATGCGCGACTACAATAGGGACATATGGAATCTGTCTCCGATGGGTATGCCGTCAGTGGACGCACCCTAAATTCAAGAAAGTTACTGCCTGGTAAACCCGCACCATTTGGCTCGACGCTCGATGCGGCGGGGGTAAACTTTGCTGTTTTCTCAGCCCATGCTGAGAAGGTCGAGCTTTGTCTGTTCGATGAGTCAGGCACAATAGAAATAGCACGACTTGAGTTGCCAGGCCGCACAAACGATGTCTGGCATGGTTATCTTCCAAATGCGCTACCGGGGCAACTGTACGGTTTTCGGGTTCACGGCCCCTATGAGCCGCATAATGGTCATCGCTTTAATCCCAACAAATTGCTGATCGACCCTTACGCTCGCCAGTTGGTTGGTGAGCTAGTCTGGTGTGACGAATTATTCGGCTTCGAGATAGGCCATCCAGATGCTGATCTGTCTTTTGACACGCGAGACAGCGCACCGTTTGTGCCTAAAAGCAGGGTGGTGGATAACTCGTTTGTCTGGCGCAATGACCAATACCCGCGCACGCCAATCAAAGACAGCGTTATTTATGAAGCGCATGTCAAAGGCTTGACTCAGCGTTTTCCAGGTTTGGCGGGTAAGCGTCGAGGCACATATGGCGCTTTAGCGTCAAAGCCTGTGCTCAGGCATCTGAAAGCGCTGGGTATCACAGCGATTGAATTATTGCCGGTACATGCTTTTGTCGACGAGCAATTTACGATTGAGAAGAATTTGAGTAACTACTGGGGTTACAACTCACTCGGTTTTTTTGCTCCGGCGAATCGATATGCAATGGCAGACCCTATAGTTGAATTCAGAGGCATGGTGCGCGAACTGCACCGCGCTGGCATCGAAGTCATTCTGGATGTTGTTTATAACCACACGGCTGAAGGAAATGAACTGGGGCCAACTTTAAGCTTTCGCGGGTTAGATAACGCATCATACTACCGTCTTGAAGACAACAAACGATATTACTTAAACGAAACTGGCACAGGCAATACCGTCAATGTAGCGCATCCTCGCGTAATGCAATTGGTACTGGACAGCTTGAGATACTGGACAACCGACATGCATGTTGATGGGTTTCGATTCGACCTGGCAAGCGTGCTTGGTCGAGAGCAATACGGTTTTGATCGAGGCTGTGGATTTTTCGATGCTCTCGGGCAAGACCCTGAATTATGTGAAACAAAGCTTATTGCCGAACCGTGGGATATTGGCATTGGCGGCTACCAACTTGGTCAGTTCCCGAAAGGTTGGTCTGAATGGAACGATCGCTATCGCGACACGATGCGACGTATTTGGAGTGGAGAGCGTGGGTTATTACCGGAGTTTGCTAACTATTTATTAGGAAGCAGCGATGTATTCGAGTGGTCAGGAAGGATGCCTGCATCCAGTTTGAACTTCATTACCTCACACGATGGATTTACCCTGAAAGATCTTGTCAGCTATGAGCACAAGCACAATACTGCAAATGCAGAGGGCAATCGTGACGGGCACAGTGCGAATTATTCTTCCAACAGTGGTTTTGAAGGTGAAACCCGCGATGCACACATCAATGCCAGACGACGACGCAAACAGCGAAATATTTTGACTTGTCTGTTGGTGTCGCAGGGCGTTCCAATGATTTTAGCTGGTGATGAAATTGGTAACTCGCAGCAAGGCAACAATAACGCGTATTGCCAGGATAATGCGATAGGCTGGGTAGATTGGAGGGCACGACGTGTTGATCGAGGTTTGCAAAAGTTTGTAGAAAGGCTCATCCACATCAGGCAATCACAACCTGTATTGCGCCGACCGCACTTTTTACATGCCGCCCGTCATTCTCGAACAACTAATGTGCCTGATGTGCTTTGGTATAACCGACATGCGCAAGTCATGACAGATGCGGATTGGCATGATCAGGAAAACCCTTTTCTAGCCCTATTATTACCAGGCGATGCCAGTGAAGCATTGGATTCAAATGGCAACATTGATGATGGGGATGCATTATTATTCCTGGTTAATTTTGGTAACGACTCGGTTGAATTTGATTTACAACATATGCCACCTTTGGCCACGAACTGGGAGTTACTAATTAATACAGCTAGCGAGCTGTCCGAATTGACAGAAATTCAACATGAACTGATCGTTAACGCTGAGTCGGTTATAGTCGCGCGCTGCTATAATCCGGCGTGAAGCCGAATGGCAACGTTCATTTACAGTAGGTAAGAAATGCAATCACGACTCTCGGCTACGCACCTGCTCAGGCACCTGACGCTCTTCACGTTTATTGGCATTTTTCTCTTAACGATGGTTCGTGCCGCTTATGTGTTGTGGCAATTTCCTAAAGTTATGGAATCGAATGCCATTGTGGATGTTTTCCTCATGGGGCTTCGATACGACTTAGCATTGCTGGCTATCCTACTGATTCCTGTCATTGTCTTGGGCTGTGTATTCGGCATGCTTAATTTCACTCGCAAGTTTGCCCGGTTTTTAGTCGTTGCATTGTTGATGTTAGGTATGTTGTTCTTATTGGTCACAGAACTGATAACGCCGGCTTTTATGGTCGAACAGAGTATGCGACCGGACTTGCCAATGCTAACGTCAATAAAAGACCCTGTTGCGTTGCTTAAGAGCCTGTGGTCGGCGTATATGATTCAAATCGCAATAGGTTTGGTTTTATTCGTGCTGGTGCTTGTGGCTTATTGGGCACGCTTGGAAGTCAGTCGTTTGTTACGGTTTGCGTTGGCGCCTTTATCAACTATTTCGTTACTTATTGTTGGCATTCTGTTGTGTGCCATTGCAATTTACTCTGGTGTCGATCCAGCACAACCGCCACTGTCGCCGACGACCGGATTAATTTCTACTGACACTATGGTTAACGAAATTGCTTTAAATACTGGCTATAAATTACTTTACTCCTTCGTTTCTCCTTTTTTGTAATACGTTTGTACTGACGCTAACCAGGCATCGGCTTCCTTGGACGATGTGAATTTGTAAAACTGAATGTGCGCGAAGCGTGGCTCCAGCGTATAAGACAGAAGCTCATTTCGCTTACGCGTATGTTGTGTCCAAATCCACCAAAACA
>CALIMV010000122.1 GCA_938045275.1 uncultured Granulosicoccaceae bacterium | reverse complement strand
ATTTTTTGTAACCTGGGTGACGGCGAAGTAGATTTGCCTGCGGTCCGTCAGCTACTGGTTGACGCCAACTACTCAGGCTGGTGCACTATCGAACAAGACTGCGACCCTACGCTCGACTCGGATCCAATTGGTGACGCACGAATCAATCGTGAGTACCTGCAATCTATTGGTTTTTCTTAAAAGACATACATAAGCAGAGAACCAGACAATGGCAAAATTAAAATGGGGCATGATCGGTGGCGGTGAAGGCTCTCAAATAGGCCCTGCACACAGACTGGGTTCCGGTCTCGATGATTTGTTCGAATTTACCGCTGGCGCGCTTGATCATCGTCCAGAAGAAGGTCGTGCTTATGCGCAACGATTGGGTGTGGCTACCGACAGAGCGTATGGTGACTGGAAAGAAATGCTTGATGGTGAGCGAAATCGAGAAGATCGCATCGACTTAGTGACCATTGCAACACCCAATTCCACGCATTTTGAGATAACCAAAGCATTTTTGGAAGCCGGTTTTCATGTGTTGTGCGAAAAGCCAATGACGATGACGGTTGAAGAAGGCGAAGACATCGTTAAAACAGCAGAGTCAAGCGGCTCGATATGCGCCGTTAACTACGGCTACACAGGCTACTCACTGGTCCGACACATGCGTGCAATGATTGCGCGGGGCGATTTGGGCAAGATTCGACTGGTTAACTGCGAGTTTGCACATGGTCATCACGCCGATGCGGGCGACGCCGACAATCCACGAGTTCGATGGCGATACGACCCCGCGCAAGCCGGTGTGTCAGCGCAGTTTGCTGACTGCGGTATTCATGCAATGCATATGGCTTCATTTGTTACCGGTCAGGAGGTGACAAAATTATCGGCGGATATTGTCTCTTGCATTGCATCACGAGAGCTCGAAGACGATGCCATGGTTAACTTCCGTATGGACTCAGGTACTGTTGGCAGATTGTGGACGTCGTCAGTTGCCATTGGTCGTCAACACGGCTTGGGTATTCAGGTATTCGGTGAGAAAGGCGGACTGCGCTGGTCTCAAGAGCAGCCCAACCAATTGTATTGGATGCCATTGAATGAGCGCCTGCAAATTATTGAGCGTGGCGAAGGCAACCTTTCTCCTGAAGCCGACCGCACCACCCGGGTTACCATTGGCCATGCTGAAGGTATGCCTTTGGCCTTTGCCAATATTTATAAAGATCTTTCAGAAGCAATACACGCACGAAAAGAAAATCGCGCAATAGACCCTGCTGCCGATTTATACCCAAGAGCGGTCGATGGTTTACGTTCAATGGCAGCGGTTAGTGCGGTAGCGGATTCCGGCGCACGCGATGCAACATGGGTTGATGCGCGGCCGCCTATGTTTCGTTGAATTGGATCAAACAAGCCGGTGGCGCTGGCTAAACAACTTATGCATGGTTACTGTTGGCGTAGCGTCTGGCGTTGAATGATTGTGCTCGGAAACAAACGCGCTTCTGGATAACGCGCCGGATCATCAAGCATAGCGACAATTAATTCAATTGATGAGCTAACGATCTGGCGAATGGGTTGCTTTATAGTGGTAAGGCCAATGTTCTGCCAACCTGCCATCTCCATATCGTTCAGCCCTAACAAGCCAATATCTTCAGGCACCTGCAACCCGGATTCAGTAATGGCACTCAGGGCACCAATCGACAAGACATCGTCACCACAAAAATAAGCTTGCGCAGGCTCACGGGACAACAACTGCAGCATCTCCTTTCGGCCAGCATCAAACGAATAGTGCTCGGCGAATGAATGAGACGAATGAATACCTTTGTGCTTTTTAATTTCAGTTGAAAAACCATGAAAACGATCTTGGGTTGAGCTTGCACCCGCTGGCCCACCCATAAACGCAATACGTTTGTAACCATGCCGAATCAATTCCACTGCAGCCATTCGTCCACACTCAACGTTATCAATTCCCACCACGTGCACATTGGGCGTGCTGGTGTGACGGCCGAATGAATGTACAACAGGTAACCCTGCTTCTTTAAACGCCGAAGAAAACTCAGGGGTCAGTGTGGATGATGCAACCACCACTCCGTCAACTGAATATTGACGCAACATATTGACCGACTGTGCAGGATCGGTTTCATCTGATAAGTTTACCAACAGTGGCCGCAGCCCTCGTTCTTGCAATCCTCGAGTGAATAAGTCGAACACTTCAAGGAATATGGGGTTGTGAAAATTATTCGAAACTAACCCAATAAGATGAGTTCTTCCAGTGGTTAAACTGGAGGCTAATGCGTTTGGCGTGTAGCCAAGTTCTTTAGCAGCCGCTTCAACTTTACGTCGCATGCTGATCGACACCGAGGCACCATCAGTGAACGTGCGCGACACTGCAGACCGAGAAACGCCCGCTCGCTCTGCTACTTCTTTAAGCGTTACTGGCATGACAATATAGTACTGATCGCAGCGTCACACACTAAACCGACGTATCGTCGGTTTTAGATGTTTCATCTTCGTGAGCTTCTTTTTTATTCGCGCCATTTTCAGTTGCTGTATTCTCTGAAGCTGGCCATCCGTCTAAAAAGAATTGCTGAAACGCAACCGCACCAAGAAACGCAAACAAGGCCGCCCAAAGACCACCGCCGGTAAAAAACTCAAATCCTGCCCAGCCGAAACACACAGCAATAATGCTCAGCCGAATCCATAACGGTCTGTAAAAATCGGTTTGCAAATTAAACCACATGGCTATGTCCTTTTATTGCACTATTGATGTAGCTAAATGATTCAGCTAAAGCGCTAACTGGTTCTGTTAACGCATGTATTACCGGAGAAAATGCCTCCATCGATATTGGGCCTGTATAACCACCGGCTATCAGTGTTTCTAACTGCGCAATATTCTCCAAACGATCGTGCTCATTAACTAAAACGCGATGCTCATCACCAATATCCTGCAAAGCAAGCGCTTTGTCGGTGACGCCGGACACATGGACCATACCAGTCATGTCTGGAAAAACCGGACCACCGCCAGCAAGGTAGTGATGAAACGTGTCGTGAACCAACTGAAACTGATCTTCGGCACCACACGCATTAATAACGTCTACAGCTTCTGACTTAAAGCGCAACGATGATTGCTCAAACCCAAGCGGTTCAATAAAACCGATAAGACGACGCTCGGCGAGCAATGGCTTTAACTGCATTAGCGCATGCTCGAGTTTTTTAAATCGCATTGATTGGCCAGTGCCCTGACCATCACATCGCGGTATAAGCGCTATACCCTTTGCACCACATGCTGCTGCCGTGTCCATCAAGGCTATCGCCTTGTTTCGCGTATCGTCAGTAAAATGATTAAAGGCCTTTACCTCAGCAACAGCAAAAACCTGCAAACCTAAATTTGTTGCAGCAAAGCCGCCAAGCTCAGCCGTTGTGCCATCAAAAAGGGGGGTAGATAAATCATTGCGTATCTCGACACCAATACAACCAATGGCATTCGCGGTATCGAGCAAGCTCGAATACGGCATGGTTTTAACGGTCATATGATTAATAGAAAATGGCAGCATTTGACATTAACCTAATCGAGTTTTAGCGAGATTACGCTAGTGTGCTGTTTGCCTGTTACACCACACTGGCATTACACACTAGGGCGCTAGGGCGCTCCTTCATACTCGGCGCTGGTCTTCGCACCCGTTATATAAGCAACAACATCCTGACCGTCAGTTTCGTCTCGTTTTAAGTTGGCAACCATACGACCACGACGAAAAACAATGATGCGATCGACCAGATCCATCACCTGGCGCATGTTATGACTGATCAAAATTAATGGTTCACCAGCCTCTTTCAGCTGACGTATGATGTTTTCCACTTGTGCTGTTTCCTGCACACCAAGCGCTGCAGTTGGTTCATCCATGACGGTCAATTTCGAATGAAATGTGGCAGTGCGCGCTATTGCAACACATTGCCGTTGACCGCCTGACATATTGCGTATCTTATTTTTGATATTAGGAATTTTTACCGCTGTTTTTTCTAACCCTTCCAGCGTGGCTTCACGCATTCCCCGATAGTCGAGTAACCGAAACGGGCCCAGCCAGTTCATAAAGGTGAGTTCTCGACC
>CALIMV010000121.1 GCA_938045275.1 uncultured Granulosicoccaceae bacterium | reverse complement strand
ACCAACCGACTTTGAAGATTTTGCCATGCAGATAAAAAGTGGGGAGTACGAGAATGAGGCAGGGCTGAAAATTCTGGAGGCCGTAACTGGCAACACAATTGAGAGCCTCGATACTCAATCTGCGCTTGTACAAGCCAATAGTTTTCCGTCGTTGATCGTTAATTCACCGAATGAATTACCTCCCATGTTTATTCTACATGGGCAAATGGACTCGTTGTTACCAGCGCGTCAGTCAGTGCGTTTGTGTAATGCACTCAGTGGCAGTTCAGATTTCAACTCAGTTGTGAACTTGGCAAACAAGACATCAACAAGTCAGACATTAGCTGAGTCAGACGAAACCGATTTGGCGTCTAAATTCTCCTGTGGTATTAATGGTAGTCAGTTGCACCTGATTGCAGAAGGTGAGCATGCTCTCGATCTTTGTTTAGCGCAGGGGTTGTGTTTATCTGGTAGTGAGCAGAGTGCTGATGCCGTAGCGAATTCCATAACGCGTATGCTGGACTGGTCTAGCGCTGAAACTCTCCACGTGGAAAACGTGCGACAGGTGAGTACAGGGCTGGGCGCTGTCTATTGGTCTTTGCTGATTATACTGCTGATGCCGGTATGTACGCGTCGCTGGCAGGTGCGTCGGTGATCGTAATACTTATTTTCTAAAATAGGGTGTATCAATAACAGTTAGCATTACACACGGACTGTTAAGGAAAATATCATCGCAACTTTACGAATAAGAAATCAGTACCTATTGGGCATCTTGTCCGTGGTTACAGAGCTGGGTGTGCAGGATGTGTCTACCGCATTAGTTGTCGAAGCGTGGAAGGCCAAAGGCCGTGTGTGTGATGAACAATTTTTTATGCACTTTGATGTGCTTTGTAGTTATCAGTTTTTAAAGCAAACTCGCGCCGAAGAGGAGTTGCTCGGCATTGAGCAATTAATGGAATTTTCGTCAGAGCAGGATAAACTGGTTTCTATCACGCATGAAGGTCAAGCGTTTTTTGAGCGATATGGTGGGTAGGGGTAGCGCTTTCAGCGATGCACAATGGCCGTGAGTGCGCCAAGTATGCTCACTTGCAGCACAAGCAGAATAGACAGCGGCAATGACACAGGTGCGAAAAGTAAAGATTACTGAGTTAGGTTCGCCCTTATTTCGATGATCTGCTTTTCTCGTATAGTTTTATCCAATCCTGAGGGCTCATTTTACCGGCAAGCTCGCCAATCAGTTCGTAAGGGATGTTATCCATTTTCTTGAAGCGAATACACGATTTGCCCATGTCCAGTTTCCCTTCTACTTTTGCTGCATAGTTTTTTGTAAACCAAGCAAGCAGTTTTTTATCTGCATAAAGCCCCATGTGGTACAGCGCTACGAAATTCTTTTGCGATGCAAGGTTGATAAATGGCAACGGTTGGGTTGTGTTGCAATGGTATCCGGCCGGATAAATAGAGTGCGGTACAACATAGCCCAGCATGTTGTAATTCATTTCTTCCTGGAAGCCTTTGGGCAGGTGTTTCCTGAGGGTAGTGCGCAGTTTACGGATCACTTTTTTCCTGTCGGCGGGTAGTTGATCAATGTAATCTTTAGGCGTGGTGATTTTATTGGCCATTTGTTTCTCCTTGCACTGACTTCAGCGTGCGCAAAGCCTGTAATACTTGCAACCAATCTCTGACTTAACACAACAGGCTGGTTAGCAGTCTTTTTGTGTGTTTGCGATGTCTTGCTCAACAGCTGCAATTTCTTCTTCCAACTCTGTCAGCTCCTGCATGCGTTCATGGTGCTGCTCTCTGAGTTTATTTAATCGTTTTTGCGGCGTGATTCTAAGCAGGCGATTGACAAACCCAAACATCATTATAGCGCGTAGTGCTTTGGTTCCCAAACTGCGCACACGATACACTCTACCGAGCCTGGCGATTTTCTGGATTTTGGCAAGCTTGGCAATTCGCAGTACACGTAGTGTGCGAAGAAATGAGACCAATGGAATGAGAATGATCGCCAGATCAATCCAGTTCTTTTTAATGTAGGCCAGTTTTTTCTCGGTTGCGCTGATCATGATAATGAATTCAAGAGCAAACGCGAACCAGATAAAACCTGTGGCAATGTGCAGCAGCAAGCGTAACCAAAAATATTGTTGTATTGCTCCTTTGAATATAAATTCAATGGCCAGTATCGGCAGAATCAGCAACGCTATCACCAGCATGGGCTTACTGAATATACGCGTTAGCAGGGAGGATAATTCTCTGCCAGGATGTTGCCAGCTCAATGATGGCAACCACATTCGGTTATCCCAAACAGGTGACACACGGCCAATCCTTAGCGGTGGAATCAGGCAGGCGAGTAGTGGTTGCAGATGAGTTTTGCGAGAACCATCCGAATTGCGCGTGGTGACATAGTTGTAGGCGAATTCAAGCCAGAACAGAGGCCACATAATGAGTAACGCGGCAAGCAGGTAAGTGCCAACGCGTGATGCAGAATCAGCCATCTGCACAGCTTCTTGAATGGCGAGCGGGTTAAGTGTTTTTTCATCTGCATCGAGTTGCGCCAGCTCTGCTACCCGCGGAATATCAATCCATGTAACAATAATGCCTGCCATCAACAACAAAAAGACCACACTCAGCCCAAACATCGGAAAGGCGTACTCATCAGCCCGTTCACGCAGGTGCTGCTGCGTTTGTATATTCAGATTTTCTTTTAACACAAGCCCTACCAGCAAAACGTATGATACTTGCAATCCACTCACTGTCTTGTCAATTAAATGACATGAAGTGTCGAGTTTATTATTGCCTGTCTACCACAACACCCGTTTCATGCAACTTTTGGGTCAGGTCACTATAAACGTTAATCTACGGAAATTTTAATGCATCTACAGAATCGTTCATCATGAGCAATATCGTTGTCGACCGACAAGGGTTGGCTGGCTTTATAACGCTGGACCGGCCCGACGCACTCAATTCCCTAACACACGAGATGATTTCGCATATTCATGCGGCTATTCGTACCCATGAAGCCGATAATAACGTCGATGTCATTGTGCTGCGCTCGTCGAGCGAACGAGCGTTTTGTGCAGGCGGTGACATGAAAGCAACACGATTGCTGGCGCTTGATCAAAAGTGGGAAACACTGCATCGGTTTTTTGCAGAGGAATACGCTCTTAATTTACACATTGCCCAATGTGGCAAGCCGTACATTTCCATGGTTAACGGTATTGCCATGGGAGGTGGGCTTGGGTTAAGTGTTCACGGCGATGTAATGGTCGTGTCTGAAACGGCTAAGTTAGCCATGCCTGAAACGGCAATAGGCTTTTTCCCTGACGTAGGCGGCACCTACTTTCTTTCTCGGCTTGCGCATAATGCCGGGTTATGGCTGGCACTCACTGGTATGGTTGTAAGAGGGAGTAATGCCGTAACAACAGGCCTGGCAACGCATTACGTAAAGCAAAATGACTGGCCTGAGTTGATCGACTCATTTGCCAGCGATGGCCGCAATGCAATTGATACTGCATTGGTTTCGTTATCGACAAACCCGAATGACAACGATTTCGTAAAAACGCTGAAACAGCGACAATCCTGGTTCGCAGAATCTAACCACGATACGCTAATTAATACGTTGCGAACCGCAAGCGAGAAAGACGAAGATGCAGCGGATTTGCTAGGCCAATTAGAGGCAAAGTCACCTTACGCAATGGACTTGACTCGCGCTTTGTTAACTGAAGCCAAAAATCATGACCTTGCCCAGTGTCTGGAGCTGGAGCTCATTGCCGCAGACGAAGCAGTCCGGCATCCTGATTTTGTTGAGGGGATTCGGGCGGTACTGGTGGATAAGGACAAGCCGGTCTGGGCTAGCGACTAGCGCACCAAAGCAGCTTGTGGTGTCAGTATCTTGTCGAAAATGCGTCATGACCTGACCTGTGTTCTGAGCCGGATTGTCGCTGCCACTAACCGAAAAAAATTCGCAAATCAATCAAGCCAAAAGAGTTGCGCACTATCAGATTCCGTATATACTGTATATATGAACAGTTATATGGACTATCGTGCAAATGTTCAGCAAACCTATCGCCAGAAAGGGCCGCGGAGCCA
>CALIMV010000120.1 GCA_938045275.1 uncultured Granulosicoccaceae bacterium | reverse complement strand
CACAAACGGCAAAGTGTCGGGTGTGGATGCAAGTGCACGCTCGCGAGTGCTATGCACCGGTGGTGCCTCTTCAATAATAATATGAGAATTAGTGCCACCAATGCCGAACGAACTGATACCAGCGCGACGAGCATGACCGTTACGTAGCCACGGCTGCTCTTCATTAACTAACGCTATTTTTTCTTTTTCCCAATCTATTGAAGGCGTAGGTTTTTCGCAATGCAATGTGCGAGGCAACTTATTGTTCTGCATGGCTAATACAGACTTTATAACGCCAGCCAGCCCGGCTGCCGCTTGTGTATGGCCGAGGTTGGACTTGACTGACCCGACCCACAGTGGAGCATCTTGCGTTTTTGCGCCACCAAACACAGCTGCCAGCGAAGTCGCTTCAATAGGGTCTCCCAATCGCGTGCCGGTGCCGTGCGCCTCAATGTAATCGATATCTTTTGGTTCCAGATTTGAATTAGCCAGTGCCTGACGGATAACACGTTGTTGTGCTGGTCCGCTTGGTGTTGTCAGGCTTGCGCTGTGACCAGCATGGTTAACCGACGTGCCGCGAATAATGGCGTGAATCGGGTTGCCATCACGCTGCGCATCAGACAATCTTTTTAGCACAACCACTGTGGCACCTTCACTCCAGCCAGTTCCATCGGCGCCTGAAGAGAAAGATTTACAACGTCCGTCTGCTGACAAGCCTCGAAGACGACTGAACTCAATATGCAGATCAGGCGCTAGCAACAGGGTGATACCAGCAGCCAGTGCCAGATCACATTCACCATCGCGCAATGCGTTGCAGGCTTGATGCGTGGTGACTAATGATGACGAGCAAGCCGTGTCCACCGTCATGGCCGGACCTTCGAGTCCAAATGAGTAGGACACGCGGCCCGACATGGTACTACCAGCAGAGCCAGTGCCGTAATAGCCATCCAGGTCTGCTAAGCCGCCGGCACTACCAAGCCAGTATTCATGGTAGCCCTTGCCAACGCCAACAAAAACACCTGTTTGGCTACCGTGCAATTGTTCCATCGTATACCCAGCCTGTTCAAACGCTTCCCAGCTGGTTTCGAGTATCATTCGCTGTGATGGGTCCAGCGCACGCGCTTCACGCGGTGAAACACCAAAGAACTTGGCATCAAATTGGTCGATTGGATAAACAAAGCCACCCTCGCGGCAATAGGATTTGCCTTTTGCTTCGGGGTCCGGGTCGTACAATGCATCGGCGTCCCATCGGTCGCTGGGCACATCGATAATGGCATCCCCGCCGCGCTCAAGTAATGCCCAAAAATCTTTATGGTCGTTAATTTCTCCCGGTAAGCGACACGACATAGCGATAATGGCAATGGCTTCATCGTTATCGGCTGTACGACGGCGCACCGTTTTCTTTGGCTGACTGGAATCGTCACCCGATAAATGCCTGGCCAGGGACTTTACAGTAAAAAATTCGTACAACGTTGAGGTGCCTATCGGGCGACCAAGTTTTTGTTGCAATGCGGCTTGCACTTGAACAACGTGCAATGAATTACCGCCAATTTGGAAAAAGCTGTCGTTCGCACCAAATTGATCGTGCCCCAAAACCTCTGTCCAGATAGCCAGGATGTGTTTCTCAAGCTCGTTGCTGGGTTCCGCTGCAGGTTCAGCCGATTGTGATATTGGCTCAGGTAAGGCATTGCGATCAATCTTGCCGTTGGGTGTTAATGGAAATTCATCAAGCTCGACAAAAAAATCCGGCAACATAAACGCTGGTAGAAGGCCAGTTAGCCAATGCGGCATAAAGCGGTTTAACGCCTGCTTGTTGGGTAAGCCTGCAGCCGGGATATTCGCAAACCTGGCCAGGTCTTCGTTGTTAACGGAACCATTAGTTTGAAACGCCAAGTCTGGCAATTCACCTGAACGCCAGAAAGTGGCGTCGAACGCCCAGACGTTGCCAGATTGGCTGGGCATGAGTGCAACCTGGTAGTCGGTATCTGTCGTCAGGCTTTGAATTTGTCGCGGGTCAATCCATTTTGTGCATGATGGCGAGCTATCCAATAAATGTGAGATTCGATCATGAACATCGCCCAAGCGGCCGTTCGGCAGATTACTCACGGTGATTTGCTGGGCATCGCTGCCGTTGAGCAATTCACGTATGCCACTGAGACTATCTTTTGAATTATCCGAAATATCGCTCCACTGAAAATGCGCCTGCGACTGCAACGGCTCTTCAACTGTGCCGATATGCAGCGTGACATCGTAGCGATATCGCGTCATTTCATTGAGGTAATTACCGTTGCGCAAAGTGATGTCAACTCGAGAGATCTCAGGAATCTGTGTTTTAAGCGCAGTGAAAAATTCTGGTGACAGCAAAAGCTCCCGCTCCGATCGCATCGACTGAACGACCTGGCGCTTTAATTCATTATCGGATGTTGCCTCTTGCGCATTGAAATGAACTTTGTCTGTATGGAACACATCAAGCATCGAAAAATTGCGTACATCACCGATAAATACGCGGCCCTTGTCAACAGCTTGGCATGCCCACTCAAGTGCCGATACCAGGTATTGATGATTCGGAAAATACTGCGCGACCGAATTGATAATGACGGTGTCATAACGCTTGTCGTTTAAGTCTGGTAGCTCGTGTGCATGCCGATGTTCGCAGCTGACTTGTGGCAAATCGCTCAAATGCTGCTG
>CALIMV010000119.1 GCA_938045275.1 uncultured Granulosicoccaceae bacterium | reverse complement strand
TGCCATGTCCCTTTTAATGGAAGAAATTAAAGAAAATGAACAGTGCACTATAATAGAAATATACTACGACGAGAAAAATACCGCAGCAAAAAAGCTCTATACCCAATACGGATTTAAAGTTGTCGGTAATCGAGATGATGGCGATGTCATTGCTACAGTTAGTGTGTAGTGCATTGTTTTAGATTAGTACTTTCAGGAAAAATAGTTGAACTGAAAAAAGCAATACAGTCGGACAAATTTACGCCGTGTTTGTCTCGTGGTGTCACGGTTGTTCCACATAATCACAAGCAAAATAAAACATAAATTACCACTGACGGCGGCATTATGCTTAGTAGTCAAAGTCAGCTCCACAAGACACACCAGAATCAATCGAAAATCTAGAGCACACGCGGAAATAAATCTTGGAGAAAGGGATTATTTGGCAGAAATTGCGCGAGCATCTCACCGCAATCTACTATGCGGCGTTAATCGTCGCTTGCTTCGCATTGCTTTACATGCCAAAAGGAGTTCATCACGTCGATTTGACTACCTCTGACCGAAGATCCTACTTATTTGGGATAGAGAAAAATTGGTTAAATATTCTCGAGGGGCAGTTCAGCACAAATATCCAAGAAATAGACGGTACGATAGACAAACATGATTGGTTTGGATTTCCCAAGGTGGCAATTCTAAACCCTGGGCTGCATAGACTAAAGCTGCATTGCTCTTGGTCCCGCTTCGGCCAAACATGGAACAGGTCTAGCAAAACACTTGATTTTGACTTTCAGCCAGATGCAATTTACGTAATTGAGTCGGCTCTCGGCGCAAAGGCGAGGTCGCGAAAAAATAAATGCCAGATCCAAGTAAGGATGGTCGAGCGATCGGACTATACTCTAATACCTAAATATCAGGCAGAGATACTAAGCCGTTATGGCATTAGTGGGTGGGCGTACTAGAAGGCGCTAAATAGCTGCGCGTACTGAACGAATAAAAGTTCGTTGGAACTCTCTCTTGGCACAGTTCTCCAGACGCTACCGCTCTGGTCGGTCCGCATCAAGAGCAACTCATCGCTGCATTAGATTTAAAAGGCTTACAAAAAGGAATTAAAGGAAAATTAAATGGCCAACGTTCTTTCGGTAATAGCGGCTTTTATAGCACTTATTATTTCCATTGCTGCGTATTTCCAAACCAGCAGCTATAACGAAAAATCGTTGAGGCCTGCGTTGGAATTTCAATACAAAATTGGGGTGGGAACAGATAGTTCAGACTCTGGATACTTTAAAATTGTAAATTGGGGACTTGGTCCAGCCAAAATTACAAAAATAGAGGCTACTCTAAATGGCCAAAGTATAAGTACCGATGCAGCCTCACTAATAAAAGTCGCGCATGTTCCTGGTGTGATTTGGCAATCATTAAGTGTAAATAGTTTCATCGGGCCGGGTGAGGAAAAAAATATATTTTTGATTAAACATGAAGATATGGTTAGCGGGTGTAATGATGCTATGCGTCGAGACATTATGGAAAAGCTCAATTTGAAAATTTACTATGACTCTCTATTTGACTACTCCGACGTGCTGGTTCATGAGAACTATGTTTCCACAAATAAGCGTGAAGGGTGTACCGTGGAAAAACTCAACTGATTCTCAGCTTCGAATGAACTAATCTAAAAAAACAAGTTGCTTCATCTGTAAATCAAATCGTTGGTGCTCGTCGTTTTTCGCCGCGCAAGGCACTATATTTCTATGTTGTGATTTGCCACAGCCAACGAACCTAAGCTCCGCCAGGAACACGGTAAAAACAATACAATATTAATATGGAGTCGAACGTAGATCAGGAATTACTATTCAATGAATTCGCTCATTTTTTTGATTGTTTGCGGATTGTGCTAGGTGATGCCACATATCAAAGCGAAGTAATGGGCGCACGAACCTCGGATTGTGCCTGGGAATTAAAATCTGACCTTGTAGAGCATTGTAGTTTCATTGTCAGGAATGGATCTAATTGGGTAAACGAAGCTGTACTAAATGATATTGATCAACTGCAAGGCGAATTGGAAAAAATCGACACGGATAACGAATCAGGGATGAATTCATTCGAATGGGTAAATCTAAAAGAGTCAATCTCCAAATTTGTAAGTCGCAATAAGAGTCTAATTAGAGAAGTCTATTCATATTTTGATATGAAACAAGAGTGGTTTGTTGAATTCTGAACTATATGATGAAACACAAGCGATCAACTGAAGTTACTAAATATAACATGGGTCAACTATGTCAAAGCGTCAGAACGTGACTTCGCCACAACCTGCCACTTGGTTAATCGCCTTGTTAATCACCTTAGAGACAGGCATTATCCAAAAAGGAGAATTCTAAATATGACAAGAAACTATCGCGGCTCATGTCTCTGTGGCTCGATAAGTTATGAGGTGAGTGGTTTCTCATCTCAGGTTGCGAACTGTCACTGCTCAATGTGCAGAAAATTTCACGGTTCGGCTTTCGGTACATTAGTGTCCGTAACAGGTCTAAATTGGCTTACGGGAAAAGATCATCTTAAAGATTATGTCGGTAGCAACGGAACTGTTCGAAGCTTCTGCGCTGAATGTGGCTCGAGTATAGGGTTTCGAGTAAAGGATTCTCCGCTAGAATCTATTGAGCTTGCCATAGCTACGTTTGATGAAGATATACCAGTGGTGGTAGATGCACAAATTTATACGAATTACAAAGCAAATTGGGTGACGCTGCATAATAAGATAACGAGCCATGGTGAGGGCCGTGATTCATAGTGAAACGCATTACAAGGACTTTCAGAGCAACCATGCACGCGCTGTTAATTTGCATGACTGTTCGTACCTCACATTTTTCATGCAAACGGCCACCACATGCGCGGCACCTGCAGATGGCGCTATGAGAAACCAGCTTCAATAAACAATGTGGAATCCATTTAAAACAAAGCCTTTACTTTCCGAAAGTGATAAGAACTTCCAATTAGAAACATTCGAATGGCTTCTTAAGCATTTTGGTGGCCCGCACTTTTACGATAGTGCGGAACTGGTTTTACCGACTGACAGTTACTTTCCCACTGAAGTTCAATCTGCTCAAGGCGCCGTAGAATCGACGTTTCAACGAGTAAAAAATTATTCAGGATTAGCCGATTGGCCTGTGGTACTTGAAGAACAAGATACTGATCCAAACTTGTTAGTTGCTCCGACTATCCTTATTCAGAATAATGACAATAGTCCAGCGGGTACATTTCGTATTGATGAAAACGATAAAGTAAAAATTACATATAACCCTGAAATTGTCTCTGATCCAGAAAAAATGGTATCCGTCTTTTCGCATGAGTTAGCGCACTATCTCACTGCAACATCACCAGAACCACCTCCCGGAGGATGGGACAACTGGGAATTTGCAACTGATACTTGCGCGATATTTATGGGTTTCGGTGTATTTCAAGCGAATTCAGCTTTTGGTTTCAAACAATACACAACGCCTGAATCAAGTGGATGGAGCACATCTGGTGTGGGATACTTGTCACAACGAGAGCGTTGTTTTGCATTGGCGGTGTTCTTGAAACTTAAAGGCATATTACCTGAAGTCGCATACCCGTATTGCGATAAAAACGTGAAGTCATATTTTAAGCGTGCATTAACTGAGCTAGAATCAGAGGATAGAATAGAAAAACTCAAGGCGGTGTGTTTTATCCAACGGGGTGCATAACCAGAAGCTATCAAGACAATACTGCTTACGTATACAATCTAACTCATCCTATGTTCACTGAAACGAGCAGTTAAATCGTTGGAAAACGCATATAACGAACGCAAGTGAAACTTGACAACGCTCAAATTTTACCAGCGAGTGCATAAAGTCGTGTCCACTTTTTGTGGGAAACACCAGCGTTCAATTCGAGGATATTGTGGTGCGCTTGATTAGCACAGGACTACTTTACGTTTTTTCTATCGGGGTAGCAGCATATGCAGCAATTGCATATCTTTTTTTTCCTTTAGGCTCTTTGGTGCACCCAGAAATGAAAGCCAACTTTGAAGTGCACAGTGTTGGGATATATTCTCATATCTTTGCTTCAGCGGTTGCTTTAACACTTGGCCCTTTTCAGTTTTCTGCCAAATTGCGCAAACAATATACGAGCATACATCGCTGGCTCGGTCGTGTGTATTTAGGTATAGGTGTGTTAATCGGAGGATTGTCTGGGCTTTATATGTCTCTGTTTGCTTATGGTGGTTTAATGGCAAATTTTGGCTTTGCATTGCTTGCGATTCTTTGGCTCCATACAGGCCTAAATGCCTATCTTGCAATCCGTCGGGGAGATGTATCCGCACATAAAACTTGGATGATTCGAAATTTTTCACTCACTCTGGCTGCAGTTACATTGCGTTTATACCTTCCAGCATCTATGGTTGCTGATATAGAGTTTGCTTTGGCCTACTCAATTATTGCTTGGCTGTGCTGGGCACCCAATCTTGTGTTTGCTGAGTGGCGATACAATACTTAGCATAAGAAAGTATTGCAGCAAACAATCCGTTGAATGCGGCATTCAGGATGTAGAAAAACGATCTAAACAGCGTAATGGGCCACAAGTGCCACCGGTATAAAACCAAACCGGCATCTTCAAACACATTGTGGAACACAATTTACCCTGTTACGTTAAGATCAGCTAGAAATCGGGCGTCGAGGGACAATCAGTGAGAAATTGCATTGTAAGTTTTTCTCAATTACCGATGAGCTTAGCTTTATAAGCGAGGGAAATCATGTCACTGAAATTAAATTTTGAACTAATGGCTGATTACAATCAGTGGATGAATAAAAGCATCTATGAGTCGGCTTCCAAGTTGAGTAATTCGGAGCTTGCTGAGAATCGGGGGGCTTTCTTTGGTTCAATCATTGGTACGTTAAATCATGTTCTTGTCGGCGACACAATTTGGCTTAAGCGGTTTGCTGGCCATCCATCTCAATTGAGTACACTTGATTATGTGCGTGATCTCAATAACCCACAGAGTTTGAATACTATTTTGTATACGGACTTTGAAAAGCTGCGAACCGCCAGAACAAAGATGGACAGTACAATTCAAGAGTTTACTCATGAGCTCACAGATTCCGTACTTTTATCTTCGTTAGCTTATACGAATACACAAGGTGAGCCGTTTACCAAAAAACTAGCCTATCTTATTCAGCATTTCTTCAACCACCAAACACATCACAGAGGTCAAGTTTCTACCCTTTTTAACCAAGCTGGTATAGATACAGGCGTTACAGATTTATTGGTTAGCATTCCAAATGAGCAAAGGGTATAACAAGTCCATTAAATTTGTTCGACTACATCACCCGCACGGCGCTTACTACCTAAACTGTCTTAGAGTGTAGCGCAGCGGAACGACAGTTTAGATAGTAAGTGCGGTGTCGGCTGTGAATACACTGATCAGTTGAACCCGCCGCCCATAGCAGTCGGAAATTGTTTTAAGGAAGATGCAGTTTCCCGTTGTGTCGCAATGGTGTGTCAGATCTATTGGTTAGACTAACTCCTCCGATACAATCATCTATTCCATTGATATCTAGCGCGTTAGCGCAACCGAGCAGCACTTGATTCCCAAACTCAGTTAATTCTGCTTCGCAAAATAGCATGCAGGCTAGATCACCAACTAGTTCAACTAACGGGGATGCCAGGCGGGGATTGCCTAATTGTCGCAAACGGTGAAAGACGTATTGATCGCCATGGCAATCGAGACTGTCATTCCATCCCATAGTATTACCGACAATACGTGCAGCTTTTCGTCCCTTGGTTTTTGTCATCTGTAGCAATTGTTCATCTAACTTGGATAACCCAGAATTACGTGCTGGGTAGCGGTCAATCAAGGTCCGCATCGCTTCCACTAACATCTGCGAATCGCGATTGAGCGATATAAATTGGATTAATGCTTCAGTAGTGATACTCGTATACGCACTCCAGGCGTCAATATAATCCTTGATTTCAGACTGTCGAAGCAATCTGGGAATTCGATCTAAATTTCGCCATTGCTCTATGTTAATTTCGCCCAGCCCGTGCACCTTGCCCCCAGACGACAATGGAAGGTCAACTGGCACAATAAAAACCTTAGAAAGATCTTTTTTACTCTGCTTTAGTATCGTGAGAGTAAATGCTACTGTGAGTTGGTCACTCAATCCAGCTGCCGCCCAAATATAAACACTTTCGGCGTCACAGAGCCTGGAGATGTTGCTCAACAGCTCGCTTTCCGTATTTTCTGTGAAAGAAATATCTGGACAATCCCGGTATAAATTGTTGAAGAACTCTTCTCTGACGGCTCGCCACTCGGCCATATCAGTTGTTGCTGGGGTCGGGCCACATGATAATGGGTCTTCGTTTACGATGACCTGCTCCGTCGGGATCCGAAACGCTACGCGCATTGTGCCCGCAGCCGAGCAGCCAGTAACAAGGTGCGTTGCGCTACGTAGTTCGTTATTCATCGATCAACTCTACTGGAATACCACTTGGATCCACTGTGGGCCGAAAGCACGCTTTGATCAGAAGTATAGCGACTCTCCGGCTTGCGACTAAAGTCAACAATATAAATATTTTCCCCTGACCAATATAACCGGCCTAACAACGGTCAGTAGCCACGCAATGAAAAGTCAGCGGCTACTTTTGCATTACCCACAAAAGGGAACATATCTTCACATAAGATAATGAATACAATTCTCACGGAATTTTCGACGTGATAAGTTCCAGTTGAGATAAGTAATGCAGGAATACGCATTTTATACTTTTGCTCGCCAGAAGCTTTACGCGCTACCGCCCTGCGGGCAGACAACTAATAATTCAATTACATACAAATTAAGAAGTTACAGACTTCGCTTTAGTATCAATTTTTTTATCGAAGCGTTCCAGTTCAACAATAATACGATCGTGAGTGCCTTCACCTATACGCTCTGATTCATCCTCCGCCCAAACGTTAAACATTATTTTGCGACCAGTAACCTCAATAACTTCCGCATGAGCTATCACGCGCATGCCCACTGGTGTTGCGGCAATATGACTTACATTAAGTTGAGTACCTACCGTTTGGTGTCCTTGAGGTAAGTATTTTTCCACGGCCGTTAACGCTGCCTCCTCTAGAAGCATAACCATGACAGGCGTTGCCAACACTTTAATTTTCCCACTTCCCACATGGTGGGCTGTATCTCGAGTGCCAACCACAATCTCCGTAGAGGCCTTCATTCCCACTTTTATCTCGGTATTCATCATAAAACTTTAATAGTACTTTTCAGGTAGCCAATGAGCTTCACTGACGCTTATCGAATACGTAGCATTGTTTAGAACGAATTTTCCAATCTAATTTGGCTTCAACCAGTCAATTGTACTCTATGGGCAATTGACTGGATTGTATTGGTGGATTGCGTTTGCCGTAATAATCAAAAGCTCTGTCAAAAACGGTTTGAAGGGGAACAGGTATAATAAGCTTATTACCTCCACTTAAACATTGTCCGTGCTCACAACCATGTCTACCATCAATATTCAATTTACTCTGTTTTCAGCCTTCTATTCGCCACTAATAGTAACAATGGCGGGCAACTTTCTTACCGATGAAGACCTAGATTTTAATTGGTCTGTTGCTCCACCGGGAGAATCAGCTATAAAAGCGCTCCTGGAAGGGCATGCGGATGTCATTCAGTCTGCTCCAAGCCAGGGGTTCGGCTCACTTCAAAAAGGCGAAGAACCACAAGCAGTACACTTTGCCCAAATTAACGAAATGGACGGTTTTTTTATCACCGCGCACGAACCAGATGAAAACTTTGACTGGAAGAAATTGGAAGGTAGCGACGTTATTGTGTTTAAAGCCGGGCAACCGAATGTCATGTTTCGCAAAGCTTGTCAGGCTGCTGGCATAGACTACAGCGCGATAAACATCATTACACCCGGTGGTGCGGCTGCGATGGATGAAGCTTTTCGCTCGGGCAAGGGGAAATACGTACAACAACAAGGGCCCTATCCGCAACAGCTGGAAGCCGACGGCGCCGGCCACCTAGTGGCCCAATGTGGTCCACTGATAGGACCCAATGCATTTTCAAGTCTTGCATCTACTCGTGAATGGTTAGCCTCAGATGAAGCAAAGGCTTTTACCCGAGCTTATACGAAAGCCAGGGCTTTTATCAGCACTAAATCAGCTGATGAAGTAACTGACATTATACTTCCGTACTTCAAAGAGTCGAATAGGAATGCACTGGCGCAATGTATTGACAGTTATCAAAAACTGGGTTGTTGGACTCCGCACGCAGAGATAACACAGCAAGCTTTTGACAATCTTCTGGAGATATACACATCCACAGGCGAAATTGATCAACGATATCCTTATGAAAAAGTGTGCGCGAGTCTGCCGGTTTAATGCACTAGCAGTTTCAAAAATCCAGGTGCAAGCGTAGCGTTTTACACTGTCAAGAGATGAGCCAATCCTACGGTCAACAGGACGCCAGAGATAAAATCGGACCATTGGCAAATAAAGCCGTTACACACTAACTACAATCTGTTCTGGGCAACCGCTTTTCATGCATTGTGTCCAGAATTTAGAAATTGTACAAACTCTTCAACTTCCTCTGGAGCTGAATCGTAGTTTCTTTCTAATTCTAACGGCGTTGCCCAATCAGGCCTGGAGCTAAGCCATACATTTGCTTTGACTATTGGATTTACGTTTTCCATTAACCCAATTGGAACCCAGACAAATTTAGATTTGAAAACATTTGGCACTGGCGACCCACATTCACAGCAAAAATGTGAACTAAAACCGGTGTCTTTGCGCCACTTTTTTATTTTGCTTTCACCGGACATCCATTTGAATTTGTCTGAATAAACAATAGTGGCCGCATTAGAAACAGTACCACCCTGTTTTTGACAAAGTGTGCAATAGCAATGATACATTGCAGGTAATTGCCCTTGAATTTCAAATGAAATAGAGCCGCAAATACATTTTCCAATCAACTGTTTTTCTCCAATATATCCTACACCTCAGTCTTCTCTGACAATTTTGAGAGCGCTAGCTTTTTATGCACAACCTGTTAAAGGTCATCCCAATCCGATAGATTGTGTTTTTTCTTTTTAGACGCATAGTAAAAGGCCATTGAAAAACCCACAATCAATCCACCAAACAGGACTGAAAGGAAACTGAAACCTTCAAGTCGGTCACGATACCACTCAATTAGAAATTTCAATAGACCAAAAAAGACTACAAACGATATTCCTTGAGATAAGGCGTTGCCTGAAAAAGTATTGTAATAAGGCAACCTTAGATATACACCAATTTTTCTGAGCAATTTATGCAAAGGAGGATCGTAATTGGATTTACGTATACCTGCTTTTGAAAGCTCATCCAAGGCAGCCTTCAATTTTCTTTGATACTCACTATTCATCCGTTTAATCTCTTTGGCCAAATCCAGCTCATAATAAATATTAAGTAACTTCTCCAAATTAACCGTTAATCACGTTGTCAATCTATACGCATAGCCTAATGAATACGAACATATCGACAAACCTGAGCACCTGAACTGGCTTTGGCTGTCGACTCAAGTGTAAACGGTATCGCCTTCCCGTTGTCGGGGAAGATCGTTTTCCCTCCGCCTAAAATGATTGGCTCAATTGTGAGTAACAACTCATCGACAATATCAGCGGCAAGCAAAGACCTGACCATCGTTGCACTGCCATACACGTAAATGTAGCCTCCTGGACTTGCACGTAATTGTGATACCGTTTTTAAGAAATCGGCACCACGAATGATCGTGGTTGGATTCCATGTCGCATCTTCCTCCGTTAGCGTATCGGATACAACATACTTTTGAACACGATTGATCCACTCAGTAAATGGGTCGCCTGTGCGACTGGGCCACGCTGCAGCAGAAACCTGATAGGTTCGGCGTCCTTGCAAAAGTGCATCACTTTGCTCAGCGATTTCTGCGAACTTACTACCCATTACATCCGGGTCGAAATATTTCATTGACCACCCACCGTGACTAAATCCACCGTCGTTGTCTTCATCGGCTCCTCCCGGAGCTTGAACGACGCCATCAAGGCTAATGAACTCCGCAATGATTACTTTCATATGATCTCAAAAATTCCCGTGATTATTGTTGAGGTCGGCGGTTCTTGTGACGGTTGACTTCTTGCTCAGTGAGAAAATGTAAGTGAGAGCGAGCCGTTTGTCCACAAATCAAGTTTTTTAACTACTTTGAAGCCTTTTAACATAGAAGAGCTCCGGGTCTCCCTCGTCGAGGTTGTATACCGTGCCACTTGGTTCATACCGCATATTCTTCATTAGTGCTTGCATGGGTTTGTTAGATTCATTTGTCGATGTAAAAAGCTTGTTAGTTGTACACCGCTGCTCATGGTATTCGACAAGGGCAGTGGCAACACCGTTACGACGACTCTCTTTTTTCACCACCAGCATAACAATGAATCCGTAGCCAAAGAAGGTGTACTCTAAGGCTGAATACCCAACTACGGTGTTGCCAACTACTGCAACGATCGCTTGATCTGCATTGACCCAGTCGCGTATGTTCTGCCTCCTGCCGCCATCGTCGACTGCAATGTGGTCAACGGTATACATGGCAGGCACATCAGAAGATGTTGCCGTTCGTATTTTCATATCAGTCTGCCGTAACAATTTGATCTACCGATATCTACGACAATTTGTGCGCACTCATTTGGCTACTTCGCACTTTATGCCATTATTGAATATACCACTGAGTCAACAGCCACTAAGCCTTCAGATTTCGCTATACCGAACGCCTTCCGCAGCTAGGCCCTGGTAAGTACTTTCCATAACACAAAACATAATAAAGAAGGAGCAATTAACAGTATGGCCGTAATTCGAGGACCAAGTTCGCCAAATACCAGACCAATAACCCCAATGATAAGGGCGTACACTGAAAGCCACCACACAGCAAAAAGGAAGAACCCAAACCCTTTTCCCTTATTTGCAGCTCGACCGTCGCCATAAGTTAGCTTAATGTCTGACTGCTCCCACCCCTTTACCTTTAAGCTAAATACGCCCATAAATGCTAGCAATAAAAGCACAAACACAATAAAGCTTAAAAATCCAGGAATATACGATATAACTAATATGAAAACTGGCACAAGGCAAAGGTTTCCTGCAGATATTTGCCGAACTAAAACTCTGTATTCGTTTTCAGTTGGAATGACATAGCCTTGGCCAAACGTACCACGAGGAAAAAATACTTTTTTCTTATTCTCAGCATTCTTGATACACCATCCAACGAATAGCTCACCGTTTACCAAATCAGTACTCTCTTTTTTTACAACT
>CALIMV010000118.1 GCA_938045275.1 uncultured Granulosicoccaceae bacterium | reverse complement strand
CTCGTTTAACGCAGAATCCCCTCCTGGTATGAACAGCAGATCGTAGTCGTTCTTTTCAGCTATGGTTTTATCGACAACGATACGCTGACCATGCACGCTCGGCACAGGGTTGCTTTCCTTTGCAACGGTAATGATCTTGGTTTGCTCGCCAAAACCACCTAACATTTCCATAGGGCCAAAATAGTCGAGCGTTTCAAAACCTGGAAATACAAGTGCGGCAAGTGTTCTCATGTTATTGATGTCATGTCTTCAGTTATTAAAGGAGTGCTCATGTCCACACTCTAGTCTAAATACAACGGTTTCTGTGAATTTACTGGTTTTCGGCACAGCCTCTGACCATACCGATCATTCCTAACTTCGCTGTCATCTGCTATGGACGGGAGTAGCAAGCCGTTGGCTATACTGTTGTCCAAGGTTTGAGCCGAATAGTCAAAAGATAACTGAGCAGTTTGATATCATCCCTGCATAAATACGAATGTTCAGCAAATGATGAACTTTGTGCATCGGATAACTAAGCTCAAGTTATACATAGGATTTTATCGTTGTGCATCTACAGAACTTATACCAACACCTATCAAACGTGTTCGATGGCCAACTACCCATCGAAATTCGTGCGCGCGAAGCTCTTTTAGACGCTGCCAGCACTGCAAAATATTCTGGTGTCTCAGGCGCTCTTCGCCAGCCGTTTCTTGAGGTAATGGCACAGCCGACCGCTCATCCCGTTTGCAAACTAATCTCGGAGGCGGCGTTACCATGGGCAACTCCTAAAACCTCAGACAATCCTCAGTACATAAAAGACAGCATATGCAAAGCGCATGTAGAGATACTCGGCCCAGGTGGTTTGGTAAGATCAGATGCTGTCAGAATTGGCCTGTATGGAATGATGCCCAATTCAACTTATGGCATACGTACGCATCCCGCAGAGGAAACTTTTATTATGCTTGCAGGTGAAGCATGGTGGAAACGCGATGAAGATGAGTATGCAGCCAGCGTTACTGGCGAACGTTCGTACCACCCATCCATGATGGAGCATGCCACCCTAACTAAGCAGCAGGCTTTTATGTCTATTTATGCTTGGGTTGGTGACCTATCAACTGACAATTATGTTTATAAGGGAAACTAAACAACATCACACACTACATTTGGCATCAGAGCTTCCATTCCAAATAGCTAATGCCAATCGTTGAATATAACGCCTGGCTAGAACTAAATTTCGAAACGGATTTTGATGGATAGCAAAATGACCAAAGTTAATCTTTACTTAAGGTCAACAAAATCACACACGAAAAAGGCTGCGTCAGGGTCAGCGGTACGTTGTTGAACTCTGAGTTCACGCACAAAGTACTCTCTTGTTTCAAGCATATTATTTTCAACCTCCACTACTCTCCAATAGGGGTCATCAATTTCTTTACTGACAGTTGTTGTCAGTATCGATGCGTACCGGCCACGAACGCTCACAGTCCAATGTGTAATTACAGCAGACCCGGCAACTGGCTTGCACAGAGAAGACCCTTCAATCAGATTTCCTGTTAAGTTGGTGTTAACTTCCCAGGTAAATTCGTATGTGCCTGTATTACTGCCTGTAACGACTTCTACAAACTCCCGAACATTTTCATCGATAACAGAAACTGTGTTAGTGACATTTTCTTTGTGATAGTAGTCATCGTTCCATGCTTGGCGAACCACTTCCCAGGAAATCGAGCTCTCCGAGTGAGTTCTATTACCATTGAGACGAATCTGGAACGGACGATCAATTTCACCGGCTTGCATGGTGAGTGTTCCATTACCATCTGCATCAATATTGATATCGCCGTCAACCGATGGATCGGGAAGAACCAATTCTCCCCAAGCACCCCAATCCGGGTCACGGTCAAACGTACCAATGTAAGGTCTGTCGTCTGGTAACCGTGATTCAAAACTCTCCGATACTGACATTCGGGAAAACCTCGTGTCGTTTCTGCTGAGCGAGTAAAAATCCTTTATTTCCAATAGTGAATCTTCATCCAAAAACGGATTGGTTCCTGCGTTTAACTCGTCCAGGTTGCTAACGCCATCTCCATCGTTGTCAAACGGCGTTGCATCGAACTGTTCCGCCTGAATTGGAACAGCTTCTGAAACGTTTGAAGCGGTTCTATACGTTTGACTGTACCGGGCTAATTCAACAGCACCATTGTCGTCATAAAATGTAATGGTAAGCGGGTGTTCTGTTTGTGTGGGAAATTCACCGGAAGCTGACCAGAACTGACCGCCCACCCACTTGGCAGTAAGATTAATGTCACCCCAGGCTAAATCCACGCGCAATTTATTCGACAGATAAAACGGCACTGTGATGTCAAAGGTAACGAGTATCGTGTTTTGTACCAGCGGATCCTCTACAACTGCGTTATGGATGACGACTTCATCCACCCCATCGGTATTTATTTCATCAGTGACAATTACAGTGCCTGAGTTCGCTTCTGTCGCATTCAAGTTTCCGTTAAAAGCGTTATTGTCAGGTTCAGTAGCGGTTGGACCAACGGACGATTGCGGCTCACTTGTCGAAGACTCACTTACAACTGATTCATTCGACGCTGAGCAGCCCGCAACAGACCACGCAATGATAAGCATTAGAGCAGGAAGATAAATGGGTTGAACGGAAAATATTCGGCGGAGTTTCATCTATTGGGAATCGTTAGTCAATATGACTGGTATGGCCATCGTTTTTAGGCATGTCAATTAACTTTACCCTAGCAAAATAACCGAACTTGTTGCTCTGTACGGAATGGTATATTTACCGTAATCCACATTATTTTTAAAAGCTGGGAGTCAGTTCAACGTTAAGCGTATTTGATCTCATAGAATTCCATACTGACAATTTCCCCGTTACGATCAGGTTTATTCTCTGTTTTATAGTGTTTCATTCCAATATTCTGCATGACTCTGCCAGAAGCTGGATTTTTGGATAAGTGTTCTGCGTAAACTCTAGACAAGCCCAGAGACAAAAAACCGTATTGCACCAGCCCGGCTCCTGCCTCAGAGCAATACCCATTGCCCCAGAATGTTTCACCAATCCAGTAACCCATACTGGCTTCACCATTCTCTATTGAAACTAAACCGATAGCACCAATCAGTTCTTTGGTTTGCTTGGATGTTATTACGTACGAAACAGCTGTTCTCGTTTCCCAATTTTGTGGATGTGTATTAATCCACTCCTCGGCCATACCTGGCAAGTATGGGTGCGGAACGTTCAAGGTCATTTTTGCTATGTTGTAGTTACCAGCCATTTGCTGCACTGCAGCCGCATCATTAAGGCTGAATGGACGAAGTATGAGTCTCTCTGTTTTTATGTCTGGTTGTTTCATATTTCACCTAACATCTGTTTCAATGCGGCCTGCTTTAAATTCCCAATATTCGCGACTTCGGGACAGTATGCCTGACTGCGTCAAGAAATCCCTAAGCGGTAATAATAAGGTGTGTAACTTCTCACAATTAATTCAATAAAGCCGGCATAGGGAAAATCCCTATATACATAAGAGCGAATGTATGGAAGGCTTGCAGTACCTGCTCGTGGAAATACCTTCAGACTAGAATATTGTTAACACTTGAATAAAAGTCAGCTTAGTACTTATATATAAAGCAGTGTACCTAAACAAAAAATGGACTACAGTTTAATGAAAAATTTTGATTTAGCACTAGTGTGCGCATCGTTTTTACTTGTTCTTTCATCTTGCAGCTCATCCGACGACAATTTAGTTGTTAATGCTGACGATAGTTCCAGCATTAGTTCTGACGATAGCAATGAAAATCAAACTCTACGCCTCATCGAAAGCATCCGTAATTTGTCTGACGGGACAATTGAAACAATAAGCTCTGAATACAGTGAGTCAGGAAATATGGTTCGCGACACCGTGCGACGAAATGGTGAGATAGCCATAACGAGACAAATTGAATCAACACCGGACGGCCAACTGATTCGTCGCAGTGAAGACATAGATCAAGACGGTTTTGAAGACAATGCCAGTCTCTATGAGTACACAGATGGTCCGGGGTTAACTCGTATTTACAGAGTTGGACCCGACAAGCTTATATATGCCTTTGAGGTTTTTCAGTTTGATGGCAATGTGGCAGTTTCTTCTGTTGCAAGAGAAATTGATGATGCTACAACACCAGACTTGTTAGATGAAAACAGTGGTACTTTCATAGCAAGATTCAACTTCGCTTACGAAGAAGATCAGCTTGTAGAAAAGACTCGGGATGATAATGACGACGGCATAGTCGACAGCATTCAAGTATATAGTTACAACCCTGATGGCACATTGGCCTCTACAACAAATAGTTCTGTAGCAGGAGGGGTAATTGATTCGACTACTTACGTTTACGAAGCCGGTAAATGTAACAACAATTTTGGCAATTCAGTAAATCGCTATTATTGCGTTACTATCAAGTAGCGTATTCAGTGCACTTGTGCTCAGCGCAGCGTTTTCGGCTGAGCACGTAGTTAAAATCCTCAATGCTCCTCACTTAGCCAATATGAAGACCCATCTTTCATTCGTGACAAATTACCAGCAACAACCAACTCGCGTCTCAACAACGCATAATCATCGTGAAATAAACTCAACCTTTTATTAACTTCGTCTTCACTGTATTTAGCTTTATTCTCAAATACACGTGAAACATAGTCCAATACTTTCTTTCTTTTTGCCATTTTCCTTGGCCATAGCACCTTGCCATTCTCAGGGTTTACGAGCTCTCCCATATTTAAAAATACTTCCAATTGCGACAAATTTCTTGAACCAAGGTGAAATTTTCCGTATGCTCCGCACCCCAGCCAGAGCGAAGCGTCTCCATATTTGCAAGTTTCTCCATCTGTAGTTTCAAGTAATGTATCAACATCAGCCTGAGTGGGCGTCAATGAAACTGACTTAAGAATGCGCCCCGAATCAAGATAATCATCTGGATTGCTTGTTACAAAAACACATCGTCGAACTAAAGTATCATCGAAGGAATTGCCAAAAACAATCTTAAGCTCTGCATAGACACCTGCGATAAGTGAGAAATACAGCGAATTAGTTGGAAGCACATCATAGCCAAATCGAGCAATAAACCTTAACTGACTCAGTTGCGCAATATCCAATAAGTCATCAAGACAATGTCGGTCCATTTTATGCCCCTTGGTTATGATCTACCCCCAAAGCAAACCAAATATAAGTTTACTTGCGGTTTAAGATAGTAAATTAAACTACTTCTATTAGCGACTGCAGTGCTTGGCGCGAGTTCTGAGATCGTCATAATTGCACGCCGAAAGCTAAAGTAGATAAGTAGTGATCAGTCTTTGAAAATCCGCTGCGTACGGTAATCAGTTGATCCAACGTATTGGCATGCACGAGCCACGGGTTTATGTGAATAACATATAATGGATCGACTCGCTTGTTTTTGAAGATCATGATTCAAGTGCGATTCAGCAAATACGTGGCGCGTATTGTATGTGCAACATACTGCCGATATTTTTTGTTTACAACTCGACGGGCTCGATTGAGTT